>SKFX01000238.1 GCA_007117775.1 Ilumatobacteraceae bacterium | reverse complement strand
GTGTCGGAGGGGGGACTTGAACCCCCACGAGAATTAATATCTCACTAGCACCTCAAGCTAGCGCGTCTGCCATTCCGCCACTCCGACGTGTACGGGACTGTGAACATTACCGCTGTTTCGCGCTCGGCTCCAACGCCACGGCCGCGATCAGGGGCTGACCAGCAGGAAGCTGAGCGCCAGCACCGAGAAGATCCAGACCAGCGACAACACGAAGGTGATGCGGTTCAGGTTCCGCTCGGCAGCCGAAGAGCCGAGCGCCGTGCCGCCGCCACCGCCGAACATGTCCGACAGGCCACCACCGCGGCCGCTGTGCATCAAGATGCCAGCGATCATGGCGAACATCGACACGACGTTCACCACCAACACGATGTACAACACGATGGTACGCACGGCCGATCATGCTAGCGGCAGCGCCAGCGATCAGCATTCGCTCGCGGGCTGGGCCGCCATCGGGCAGCCACGCCGCAGATCAGGCCTCTGCGGCAAAGGCCACCAGGCGAGCGAACTCTTCAGCGTCGATGCTGGCACCTCCGACGAGGGCCCCGTCGATATCGGGCATGGCGATCAATTCGGCGGCATTGGCGGCCTTGACCGATCCGCCGTACTGGATGCGGATCGATTCACCCGCTGGGGCACCCCACCCCTCGACCACAGCTCCCCGGATGGCCGCACAGACCGCTTGAGCATCATCGGCGGTTGCTGTGCGTCCGGTTCCGATCGCCCAGATCGGCTCATAGGCGAGCACCATCTGGCCGACCTGCTCGCGCTTGAGCCCGTCGAGGCCGGCGCGCACCTGATCGAGCACCCGTGTCTCGGTCTGGCCGGCCTCGCGTTCTTCGAGTGTCTCGCCGACACACATGATCGGTGTCATGTCATGGGCGATGATCGCCTTGACCTTGTGGTTGACCATCTCATCGGTCTCACCGAACAGTTCGCGGCGCTCCGAATGTCCGCAGATGACCAGCTTCACGTCCAATTTGGCGAGGAATGCCGGCGAGATCTCACCGGTATAGGCCCCGGTGGCCTCCCAGTGGCAGTGCTGGGCGCCGAGTTGGATCTCGAGTGAATCGCTCGCGATCACCGTCTGCACCGTCCTCAGATCGGTGAACGGTGGATGCACGGCCACATCGACGCGTTCGAAGACGTCCTTGGTCAGCTGATAGGCCAGTTTCTCCACCAGGGTCAGCGCCTCGAAATGGTTGAGGTTCATCTTCCAGTTGCCACTGATCAACGGTTTACGCATTGGGGGCTCCCCTCAGAGCAGCGAGGCCGGGCAGGTCACCGAACTCGAGCAGTTCCAGTGACGCTCCCCCGCCGGTCGACACGTGATCGATACGGTCCTCGAGACCGAAACTGGCCAGCGCAGCGGCCGAGTCTCCACCTCCGACGACGGTGAAGGCCTTGGTATCGGCCATGGCCTCAGCCACGGTGCGGGTGCCGGCAGCGAAGCGGTCATCTTCGAACATGCCCATCGGCCCGTTCCAAAAGACCATGCGGGCGTCCATGATGACATCGCTGAACGCGGCTGCTGAGCCCGGTCCGATATCGAATCCCTTGGCGCCGTCTGGCAGACGGGCGCCGTAGGTGGCGAAGTTGCCATTGGCATCAAGTCCGACGATGTCATCGGGGAGATGGATCGCCGCTCCCGACTCCAACAGACGCCGACATGTGTCAACCATGTCTGGCTCAAAGAGCGAATCACCGATCCGATGGCCCTTGGCTGCGAGGAAGGTGAAACACATCGCTCCCCCGATCACGAGCGAATCGACTGCGCCCAACAGCGCTTCGACCACCCCGAGTTTATCGGAGACCTTGGCGCCCCCCAGCACCGCGACGAAGGGGCGTTTGGGCGAATCGCGCATCGACGACAACACCTCGACCTCACGTTGCAACAGGCGGCCCATCGCTGATGGCAGCACGGTCGGCGGCCCGACGATCGAGGCATGGGCTCGGTGGCTCGCGCCGAAGGCATCGTTGACGTAGAGATCGATCCCCTCCACCAATTCGGTGACGAAGGTCGGATCGTTGGTCTCTTCTCGCGCGTCGAAGCGCAGATTGTCGAGCAATTCGACACCCGGTGCCAGTTCAGCCAATCGGGAGGCCACCGGCGCCATCGAATAACGCTCGTCAACGCGTCCCTTCGGCCGACCGAGATGGCTGGCACAGACGACCTGCGCGCCGCGCTCGGTCAACCACTCGACGGTGGCCATTGCGGCGCGGATGCGGAAATCATCGACGATGCTCACCGAACCGTCATCGCCGGTGGTCAAAGGGACGTTGAAATCGGTACGGACCAACACCTGACGTCCATCGACGTCGCCGAGGTCCTCGAGGGTGGGGATCGATGTCATGAGTGTCGTGGGTGTCACGGCCGCAAGCTCCGCAGCCACGCCCCTGGGCGCGGCCGCAGCACCGATGCCTCAGCGGCGAGTGCCACCCATATAGGCGACGAGGTCGACCAGACGATTGGAGTATCCCCATTCGTTGTCGTACCAGCCGTTGACCTTGACGAGTTTGCCCATACTCATCGTCAGACCGGAATCGAAGATGCACGAATGCGAATCGGTGACGATGTCACTCGACACCAGCGGCTCCTCGCTATAGCGCAAGATGCCCTTCATCGGCCCCTTCGCAGCAGCAGCGAACGCCTCGTTGATCTCCTCGACACTGACTTTGGTTCGCAGGTTGGCGGTGAAATCGGTCAGCGAACCCGTCGGCACCGGCACCCGCAACGCGGTACCGTCGAGCTTGCCCTTCATCGACTCCATCACCAAGCTGGTGGCGCGCGCCGCGCCGGTACTCGTCGGCACGATGTTGATCGCAGCACCACGGGCGCGTCGCATATCGCTATGGGGACCGTCGACGAGATTCTGGTCACCGGTGTAGGCGTGCACGGTGGTCATCATCCCGTTCATCACACCGAAGGCGTCATCGAGCACCTTCACCATCGGCACGAAGCAATTGGTGGTGCAACTGGCATTGGAGACGACCAGATGCTTCTTGGGGTTGTAGTCGGTGTGGTTGACGCCATAGACGAAGGTGGCATCGGCTCCCGATGACGGGGCCGACACGATGACGCGCGGCGCACCCGCCTCGAGATGCAGCGCGGCCTTGTCGCGGTCGGTGAAGATACCGGTCGATTCGATGACGACATCGACCTCGAGATCCCCCCAACCGAGCGCTGCCGGATCGCGTTCGGAGAGCACCTTGAACTCATCGCGGCCGACCTTGATCCCGTTGCGGGTGACCTTCACGGTCTCGGCCAGACTGCCGAGCACCGAGTCGTATTTGAGCAGATGTGCCATGAGGTCCCGGGACCCGAGATCGTTCACCGCCACCAGATCGATATCAGCGCCGCGAGCAAGGCTCGCACGGAGGAAATTGCGACCGATCCGGCCGAAGCCATTGATACCCACACGAACCGTCATTGCAACCGTCCTTTCATCATCGACATCACAAGTCTCCACACTAGCGAACCCGCGATGGTGTCGCCGAGGGACCTCGGGCCCGGATCAGCCGGCCCGGCCGACATCACGATGTGTCGCGCGCACGACGATGCCGCGCTCGCTCACCCGTCGCGCCAACTCCTCAGCGACCGCGACGGAGCGGTGTCGCCCCCCCGTGCATCCGATCGCCACCGTGAGGTAACTGCGACCCTCGGACTGATAGGCCGGCAGGACCAGCTCCAAGAGCCCGTCGAGGCGTTCGACGAATTCCGACGCCGAATGGTTCTCGAGCACGAAATCGGCCACCGCCGGGTCATGGCCGGTCAGGGGTCGCAGATCGTCCTGCCAATGCGGATTCGGCAGGAATCGGACATCCATGACGATGTCGGCATCGAGCGGGAGGCCATGTTTGAATCCGAAACTCTCGATCGCCACCTGCATACGCGATTCCCCCGCCGATTCAAAGGCGTCGATGAGCCGGTGCTTGAGCTGCTGTTCGTTGAGTTCTGAGGTGTCGATGACCAGATCGGCAGCCTCGCGTAGACCTCGGAGACGCTCGCGTTCGAGTTCGATCGACTCCACGAGCCCGTCGACCTCCTCTGCGAGCGGATGACGGCGTCGCGATGCGTCATAGCGTCGCACCAACTCGGTCGTCGAGGAGTCCAAGAACAGCAATCTCACCTGATGATGCCCGCCGCGCAACTCTGAGACATACGGCAGCACATCGGAGTGCTGCCGGCCCGAGACCAGCGCCAGGCGCTCGATCCCGGTCCCCGGTTTCGTGGCCAGATCAACAAAGGTGGGCAAGAGCGATGTCGGCAGATTGTCGACGACGTACCAGCCGAGATCCTCGAGCACGCCGGCTGCTCCCGAACGCCCGGCGCCCGACAGCCCGGTGATCAGGACCACATCGGCCATGGCCTCACCCTAGCGAGCATCACCCCATCGTGATCGGCTCATCTCTGCGTTGTGCCAACTCGCGCCATATCGGGTCACCACGACACCATCACGGCGTCATCGCAGCATCATCGCGATGTGTTCAGCGCGCCCGGACGAAGCGCAGGTACATCAGCCTCGGAATCGTGACCGCCTCCCGATATTCCGGGGCGAGCGCCACGAACGATTCAGGGGGTGCCGGTTCCGCCATGAATTCCAGCTGCAGACCAGCATCGATACAGATGTTGAGATAACGCGACAGCGGCCGATGGACGAAGCGGATGAACACCCCGGCATCGACTTGTTCATCGGTCACCGTCTCGACGAGGTACGGCCCGATCCGCCAGTACTGCTCGGGTGGATCGAGGATCTGATCATCGATCCACCCGCTGCCGGGAGTCTGAGTGACGGGATGGTTCAGAAACAGGCAGAACCGCCCACCGGGGCGCAGAACGCGGGCCACCTCGGCCACCGCCGATTCAAGGTCGTCCAGATGTTCGAGCACCAACACCGCCAGCGCGGCGTCGAAGGCTCCATCAACGAAAGGCAATTCCTCAGCCAACGCCAAGGCATAACCCGGCCCGCCACCTCGCTGGCGCGCCGCTGCGATCTGAGCCTGTGTCGGATCCACCCCGACGACGATGGACCCGCCGGCGGTGAGCAGCCGGGCCGCCTGGCCCTCACCACAACCGATATCGATGATGTGCTCGGCCCCAGCGAGCTCGGCGGTGAGCATCGGCAGGATCTGGTCGCGGTACTCCGGATCCGCGCCGTCGGTGAACCCCTCGATCCACCAGGCGGCTGAGTGCTCCCAGCCCGGCGCACGCGATTCGCGCTCGGATATCTCGGCGACGTCGGGAGAGACAGGGTCAACCATGCTCGCACCCTAGGCCCCGTTAGGCTCGGCGCATGCGATTGTCGATCTGGCCCAACCCGGCGCGCCCGGTGCAGGAGTTCCTTGAATTGGCTCGCTTTGCCGATGCCGAGGGCTGGTACGGCATGTGGTTCGCCGATCACTACATGCCCAATACCGCAGATGACAGCACCACCGGCGGAGACACCCATGAGGCCTGGGCGATCCTGCCGGCACTGGTGGCGGTCACCGAACGGATCCGCATCGGCCCGCTGGTATCGCCGACCACCATCCACCACCCGGCTCTCTTGGCCAACCGAGCCGCCAGTCTCGACCACCTCAGCGGCGGCCGCTTCGTGCTCGGCCTCGGTGCAGGATGGCAGGCCAACGAGCACCGTGCCTACGGGTTCGACCTGCTCGAGCCCAAACAGCGCGTCGATCGCTTCGCTGAATCGCTCGCCATCATCACCTCACTGCTCAACGACGACCGAACCGATCACTCCGGCCACCATTTCGAGATCACCGATGCACCATGCGAACCCAAACCCATCCAGTCACCGCTGCCCATCCTGATCGGCACCGGTGGCAAGCGGATGCTGCGCCTGTTGGCCCGCTACGCCCACGAGTGGAACAGTTGGGGAACCCCTGACACCGTGGCCGGTGTCGCCACCGAACTCGAGCGCGCCTGTGAGGCAGAGGGCCGCGACCGCAGCGAGATCTGGACCTCGGCCCAAGCACTGTTCTGTATGACCGACGACAGCGATCAGATCGAGAAACTGCAGACACTGCTCCCCGCGGATCGGACCATCATCGGCTCAGCCGAACACATCATCGATGAGATCGGCCGCTATCGCGACCTCGGCGTCGATGAGATCATCGTGCCGGACTTCACCCTCGGCGCAGCGTTCTCCGAACGGCTCGAGAACTACGGCCGATTCACGACCGAGAT
Organism: Ilumatobacteraceae bacterium; assembly: GCA_007117775.1. Lineage (GTDB taxonomy): Bacteria > Actinomycetota > Acidimicrobiia > Acidimicrobiales > Ilumatobacteraceae > CSBr16-110. Next base: position 2,881 of record SKFX01000238.1, on the reverse strand, counting down.
CATGAGCGCCGTCTCCTGAACTCAGTCACCTGCACCGTCGCCACCATCGCTCAACTCGTCATGGCCGCCGGCAACGCTGTCATCGACGGCGGCCTCAGGCGCTGGAGGATTGAACCGCGCGTGGACCGCCTCGGCGACCGCGTCGGGCAGGAATGACAACGCCTTCAGGTCATCGAGAGTGGCCCGCTTGACCGCATTCACCCCACCCATTGCCGCAACGAGCCGCTTCTTGCGGGCCTCACCGAGGCCAGCGATCCCATCGAGCGAACTGGCGGTCATCCGTTTGGAGCGCCGTTCACGGTGGTAGCTGTTGGCGAAGCGATGCGCCTCATCGCGCACCCGCTGCAGCATGAACAGCGCCTCTGAACCGCGCGGGACCTCGATGGGGGCCGCAGCACCCGGGATATAGACCTCCTCGAAGCGTTTGGCCAACGCCGCGACGGGGATCTCATCGGCGAGGCCGAGTTCTTCGACCACCTCGCGCGCCACCGCCAGCTGTCCCTTGCCGCCGTCGACAACGAGCAACTGCGGTGGATAGGCGAAGCGGCCGGGTGTATCGGCGCGCTCGGTGACCGGTCGGTCGCGTTCGTCGAGATAGGCCTGCAACCGACGTGTCAGCACCTCGCGCATCGCCGCATAGTCATCATTGTGGGTGACGTGCCGCAGTTTGAACCGGCGGTATTCGCGCTTGTTCGGAAGACCGTCTTCGAGGACCACCATCGATCCGACGTAATCGCTGCCCTGCAGATGCGCCATGTCATAGCACTCGATCCGCAGCGGTGCCTCGGGGAGGCCGAGCAGATCCTGCAGTTCGGTGAGCGCCCGCGACCGGGTGTTGTGGTCGCTGGCCCGTTTCATACGGTGGCGGGTGAACTCTTCGGACGCATTGCGCACCACGGTCTCCATCAACTCGCGCTTCGCGCCGCGCTGTGGGACCCGCACCTTCACCGCAGAGCCGCGCAGATGGCCGAGCCACTCCTCGTAGACCTCACGATGTGCCGACTCGACGGGTACCAGCACCTGTTTGGGGACCCCGGTGACCGGGACATCACCGTACATCTGCTCCATGATCCGGTCCACGAGACCGCCGGGCGCGAGGTCCTCGACTTTGTCGACGATGAACCCCTTGCGGCCCAGCACGCGACCGCGGCGGACATAGAACACCTGCACCGCTGCCTCGAGTTCGTCCTCGGCGATGCCGATCACATCGAGGTCCTCATTGCTATCTGCGACCATCTGCTGTTTCTCGACAGCTTTGCGGACCGCAGCGAGCCGATCTCGAAGGCGTGCAGCGTGTTCGAATTCGAGCGCAGCCGATGCTGCGCTCATCTCGTCTTCGAGACGGCCGAGCACCTCATCGGTATCGCCCTCGAGGAACCGGCACAACTCATCGACCATCTCGCGATAGGACTCGTCTGAGACCTCATCGACACACGGCCCCGCGCAACGCTCAATGTGGAACAGCAGGCAGGGTCGACCGAGGCGATGGTGCTGGTTGAACTTCGCTGGACTGCAGGTTCGGATCGGAAACGATCGCAGCAGCAGATCGAGGGTGTCGCGGATCGCATAGGCATGGGCGTACGGGCCGAAATAGCGCGTCCCCGATCGTTTGGCGCCGCGCATGACCATGGCCCGCGGCCACTGCTCACCGGTGGTCACCGCAAGGAACGGGTAGCTCTTGTCATCGCGCAGGCGGATGTTGAAGCGCGGCCGATGCTCCTTGATGAGCGAGTACTCGAGCATCAGCGCTTCGACCTCGTTGCGCACGATGGTCCACTCCAGCGACTCCGCTGATTCCACCATCTGTGCGGTACGCGGATGCAGATGACGCGAGTCGGAGAAATAACTCGAGACCCGCGACCGGAGGTTCGCGGCCTTGCCGACGTAGATCACCCGGCCATCGGCGTCCTTGAACTGATAGGAGCCTGGAAGATCAGGAATCGTGCCCGGAGGTGGTCGTCTCAGCATGCCGATCTCAGGATACGGTTGGGGGTGATGGCTGGTCGCTTCGCGTTCCAATCACCCGGTGGACACTCCGGCGGACCCCCGTGGTTCCGCGTCGGCAATATTGCGGTGGACACCACCACCCTCGTGACCGGCCTCGGTGTCGCGTCGCTGTTCGTCTGGGCGGTCAGCCGACGCGCCATCGACGCGCTGTGGCTCGATCCCAGCCGGGTCCTCAGCGGCCAGATCTGGCGCCTCATCACCTGGCCGCTCGCCAACCAGCCGACGCTGTGGGTGATCATCGGCTTCGCTCTGTTCTGGTATTTCGGACGCCAGATCGAGAGCCTCATCGGGCGTAACCGCTTCGCATGGTTCCTCGGTCTCGTCACCGTGATCCCCGCCGTGGTCGCAACAATCATTGCGCTCCCCCAGGCCGGTTTCCGTCCGATCCAGTTCGCGGTGCTGTTGCTGTTCATCGCGCAGTATCCGTTCGTCCGGTTCTTCTTCGGTATTCCCGGCTGGGCGCTCGGCGCGGTGTTCTTGGGTCTCGAGATCCTGCAGTTGATCGGCCTGCGAGAGACCCGCGGGATCCTGTTCCTGTTCGTCACCCTGGCCACCGCGGCGGTCGCCGGCCGGACCTTCGGCCTGATGCCACAACTCGGCTTCATCCCCGCACTCAACACCGGCTCATCGACCCCCAAACGCCGCAGGTCGAAACCGGCACGCCCGGCCAAGTCGCAGAAGCGCACACGGTCGGACACTGTCGTTGAGGGACCATGGGCCCCGCCAACGACCACCGCTGCGCCGGATACGTCGGATTTGGAGCGCGAACTCAACGGCCTCCTCGACAAGATCTCCGCCGGGGGGATGGATGCGCTCAGCATCGAGGAGAAGCGCCGCCTCAACGAACTCTCCAAGCTGTTGCGCTGACGACAGC
>SKFX01000194.1 GCA_007117775.1 Ilumatobacteraceae bacterium | reverse complement strand
GAGCGACGGGTCGAGCGGTTGCGCTCCAGTGGCGATCCATCGGAATCGGTCACCGCCCAAGCGCTGTTGGGATTCGATGTGCTCGCTGCCGGCCTGGCCCCGGCCAGTGGATCGGCGGGCCTCGGGCCGATCACGAGCGCGGCGCTGATGACCTCGCATCTCCCGGTGATCCTGGTCCGGCCGCCGCTCGGTGCGGGACCGGCCGAACCGACCCCGGTGCGCCGGATCCTGCTGCCGGTGTCAGCAGCGCGGCAATCGCGCGCCGCCGCGGAGTTGGCGCTCGGACTCGCAGCCGAGACCGGCGCGGAGGTGATCCTGTTGCATGTCACCCCGACACCCGACGACGGCGGTGTGCGCCGCTTCATCCGAACCACGCTGCGCAGCCATGAGCGCACCGTCGGCTCATTCGCTGAACCTGTGGGTGAGCGGCTGATCGGCCAGGTCGAACGCTCGGCGCGCGAATCGATGGTGGCGGTGCGACGGGTGTTCATGACCCATCAATCGCGCGCCACGGCGATCGCCACCGCGGTGGTCGAACACGCATGCGATCTGGTGGTGCTCGGTATCGAGACCCAAGATGCCGACGGCACCCCGTTCCTCGGCCAGACCGCCGAGCGGGTGCTCGACACCTGTCGCTGCGCTGTCGCGATCGTGGCGCTGCCTCCGAGCTGAGCGGCCCCGTCAGATCCGGCCGGTCAGATCTTGTAGTCGACGACGACCGGTGCGTGGTCAGACCAGCGCTCGGCGTAGCTCGGGGCGCGGTCGACGGTGCTCGACACGGCGCGGGCCGCCAGATCCGGATCGGCGATGTGATAGTCGATGCGCCATCCGGTGTCGGTGTCGAACGCCCGGCCGCGGTACGACCACCATGAATAGGGTCCATCGCAGTCACCGGCGAGCAGCCGGCACACATCGACCCAACCGAGGTCGTCGAAGAGATGATCGAAATGGGCGCGCTCTTCGGGGAGGAAGCCGGCACTTTTCAGGTTGCCCTTCCAGTTCTTGATATCGCGCTCGGTGTGGCCGACGTTCAAGTCGCCGGTCAACAACACATGGTCCTCGGTCGAACGCAGCGTCTCGAGGCGTTTGGTCGCGGCGCGGAACCAGGCGTGCTTCTCGGCCATCTTGGCCTCGGAGGTCTCGTCACCGGTGTGGGCATAGGCCGAGATGACCCACAGATGCGCTGGCCTCTGGGCTCCGGTTCGGACCCGAAGCGGGATCCGGGTCTCGATCCATCGGCCGGTGGCGGGCGCGAGCGCCTTGGCGTTCGTCATCTCAACACGGTCGAAGGCGACCTTGGACAGCACCGCGACCCCGGCGCGCCCCTTGGCGGCGGCCTCGGCATGGGCGATGTGGTAACCGTGGTGGGCGATCTCGTCATTGAGCAGCTCGTGCACCACATCGTCGGGGGCGCGGACCTCCTGCATGGTCACCACATCGGGTCGGCGTTCATCGAGCCAATCCACGAATCCCTTGCGGACCGCGGCGCGGATGCCGTTGACGTTGACCGAGGCGATCGTGAGGGCCATGAGGCGATGTTGGCATGCGGGCGCGCCTATCGTTCAACCATGGAGCGCAAGTCCGTCGCGATGAGCCCGACTGCGAGCCCGGCTGCCAAGCCGGCCGATCTGCCGGTTGGTGACCGACCGATCACGATGGTGCCCGACGCCGCCCTCCTGCCCGAGGTGCTCCCGACCGATCGCCTCGGTGTGACCGGTATGCCGCTGCCGGCACTGCGCGCCGAACTGCGCCGGATCGACGATGTGCGCAATATCGGCACCGTGGCGCTGGTCTGGGTGCAGTCGGTGGTGACCATCGCGGCCACGCTGGTCGCGATCGGGGTGATCCGCAACGCCGTCGCGCCGGTGGCCCTGGCCTGGTTGGCGATGGCCGTGGTGCTGCTCGCCGGGGTGATCATGATGGGCCCGGCCTTCGCCCGCTTCGCCATCATCGGCCATGAGGCGGCGCATAAGCTGTTGTTCACCAACAAGCGCCTCAACGATGCCGTCGGCCGATGGCTGGTCGCCTACCCGGCATTCGTGCCGCTCGAGATCTACCGGCGCGGCCACTTCGCCCACCATCGCGATGAGTTCGGTCCCGACGAACCCGATATGAACCTGTATGTCGGCTATCCGATCAGCCGGGTCAGCTTCGGGCGCAAACTGGCCCGCGACGCGATCGGTGTCTCGGGATGGAAGAACCTCAAGCCACTCCTGCGCTCCACTCTCAGCGGGGCGACGCGTCCGATCGCGCTGCGCATCGTCTCCGCACAGGTGGTTGTGTTCGCGATCTTCTGGGCGGTGGGCCACCCGCTCGGCTACCTGTTGTTGTGGTTGCTGCCGTGGATGACCTCATGGCGAGTGATCAACCGGCTCCGGGCGATCGCCGAGCACGGCGGGATGGAGCGCAGTTCCGATCGTCGCCGGACCACCCATCACGTCCGCCAGTCACTGCTGGCACGTTTCTGGATCGCTCCCCTCAACACCGGATGGCATCTCGCCCATCACGTCGACATGGGGGTTCCGTGGCGGCGGCTCCCGGATCTGCACAACGAGTTGGTGGCATCGGGGTGGGTGGTCCCCGCCCTCGAGTACCCGAACTATCGGGCGCTGTGGCGGGCGCTCAGCTCGGGTGATCCGGGGGCATCTCAGTCGAGGTAACCGCGTTCGCGCAGCGCCTCGAGCACTCGGGCGGCTGCGGCGGCCGGTTCGAGTTCCACGGTCTCTGATGCGTGATGGTTCTGTTGGTCAGCGCCGGTGATCGAACGCACCCGGTCCAGCGTCGTGTCCCCGGCAGGTGCGGCGAGCACCCGCGGCCTCGGCCGGTAGGCGCGCAGCTCCTGAGGGGTGTCGACCGGGCCATTCGGTCCGGCGATGACGGCGATGGTGGTCTGCTGGGCAGCGAGTTCCGCCATCGGTGAACTGCGCCGCAGCCGCATCAGCGATCCCTCGATCGAGATCACCGCCGGTGCGCTGATCTCGAGGCGTTCACGGCGACCCCCGTCGAGTCGACGGGTCGCGAACAGGGTCATGGCGGCAGTGCTGGCGTCGGACCCATCAACGGACCCGATGTCAACGGCCACCAGACCGAGCGCCTGAGCGATGTCGAGATCGGCGGCGATGAACGCCGGGGTGGACCCCGAGCCGCGGTCCTCTGAGTAATCGCCGCAGATCACCCAGTTGAGTCGTGTGGGGCCGGCCGATCCATCGATCAGGCCATCGCCCAGATCCGCGATCGCTCCGGCGATCGCCGCGGCGGTCACCGAACTCTGCAGTGCCACCGGTGCGTCGATGCGCGTCGCCGCGTCGGCGCCGGCGGCCAGCGCGGTGCGCAGTGCCTGTTCGGCTCCGGGTGGGCCGAGGGTGATCACATGCACCGGTTCGTGATGTGGTTGTGACTCGCGCAGGCGAAGCGCCAGTTCAAGCGCGCTGGAGTCCGCGCTCGACACCCCACCCCAACGGGCATCATCACCGGGGGCGACCCATCTCCAGCAGACGATGATCATGGCGGTCTCGTTCAGGTCCGCTTGAAGACCACGCCGTGACCGCCGTCGGGATAGGTCCAGGTGATTGCACCCTCACGGTTGCAGACCATGTAGCAGGTGCCGCATTCGAAGCACTGCTCGTAGTTGAACAGGATCCCGCCATCAGAGGTTGGCACGAACAGGTTCGCCGGGCATGCCACGACGCATTCGCGCGTCGAACAGTCCCCGCACACCGCACTGTCAACGGTGATATGGGCGCGTTCGCCGATGTCGAAGCGGACCGTGGACATCCGATCCTCGAAGGAGACCTCGGGCCAGAGCCCGTCGTTGGTGAGTGTCATCCGAAACTCCTGAAACCGATCCATGCATCGCGCGCCAGATCGCGGATTCGCACGCCGGCAGCACGTCGTTCCTCTCTGAGGATACGGCGCAGGCCGGGTTTGGGTTCGGGATTGTCGACACGGAACATCCGCTCGACGACCCCGGTGATCATCTCGGGATACTGGTGCTGGACACGATCCGACAGCACGAGGCCGGGGGCCCGGCGCAGCTTGTCATGATCGGCGAGCACGAACGAGTCGCGCAGACGCCGCTCATATCCGCCGAGGCCGCGTGCCGAGGTGTCGCCGGAGGCCAACGCTTCGGCCACCGTCTCGCCGGCGGCCATCCCGCTCGCCATCGCGAAGTTGACACCCTCGAGCCAGATCCCGGCCGCCAGACACATCGCGGCGGCATCACCGGTGACCAGCAGCCGGTCGGTGGTCAACGTCGGCATCATCGACCGGCCGGCCTCGGGAATCACATGGGCCGAGTACTCGACGATCTCGCCGCCCTCGACCAATGGGGCGATCGCCGGATGCGCCTTGAGGCGGCCGATGATCTCCTCGGGACGGGTTTGCTGCGCTGCGAGTGCCGGCAGCTTCAGGACCGCACCGACGGCGAGGGTGTCGAGGTTGGTGTAGAGGAAGCCGCCACCGTTGACACCCGATGTGCCACCGAGGATCTCGATGTCGACACCGTGGCGATCGCGCACACCGAACCGCTCCTCGATCACCGAGCGTGGCAGCGCCAAGGTCTCTTTGACGCCGAGGGTGTAGTTGGCCGGGTCGAGTTCCTCGTGCAGGCCGGCCTCTTTGGCGATGAAGCTGTTGACCCCGTCACAGGCGATGACCGTCGAGGCCCACAGATCGCCATCGGGCCGATCGGTGCGAACGCCGACGATGCGCTGGTCTGCATCGCGCAGTAATCCGACTGCGGTGGTCGCGTTCAGCAGATGAGCGCCCGCCGCAACCGCTTGGTCGGCCAGCCAATGGTCGAAATCGGGCCGATAGGCGGTGGCGCCGTTATAGGGCGGTTCGCCCCAGGCCTCGGAGCGGAAGTCGATGGTCAATGCACGGGTCTCGGTCATCACCATGGTCGAGCGTCGGGTGATCCAGCGCTGGATCGGTACCTGTTCCCACCACTGCGGGTGAAGACGATCCAAGATGCGCGGGTAGATCACCCCGCCATACATGTTCTTGGCGCCCGGGAATGCACCGCGTTCCAAAAGGGCGACGCGGTGCCCGGCGCGCGCCAGCACCGTCGCGGCACAACTGCCGGCCGGGCCAGCGCCGACCACGATCACATCGAACGTCGCGGCGGACGCGGTGGCAACCGTTGCGGACAACGGGGTTGTCCCGGTGGTCGTATCAGCCATCGTGCTCACCGAGATTGAGCAGTCGATGGAGATGATCGACGACCGCATTGGCATCGGACACGATCGCCAGATCCGACAGTTGCATCATCGGACAGTGCGGGTCGGTGTTGACGCTGATGATGTAGTCGGGCGATCCCAATCCGGCGGTGTGCTGGACCGCACCGCTGACACCGAACGAGATGTACAGGTCGGGATCCACGGTCACCCCGGTGGTGCCGATCTGTTTGGCGTGGTCGATCCAGCCCCGATCGGTGATGACCCGGGTGGCGCCGAGTGCGGCACCGAGATGCTCGCTGATCTCGACGAGCGTCTCGAAGCGTTCGGGCCCGTCGAGTCCGGCCCCACCTCCGATAATGCGCGGTGCCTCACTGAGATCGATCGTCGCGAGGTCCGGTTCGAGCACTTCGAGCACTCGTGCGTCGCGACGTACTCGGTCACGGGCCTCGCCAGCGTCCCCGGCGTCGAGACGATGGGAACCGGTGGCCCGCTCTGCGGCGATGGTCGGCTCAAGGTGCTGTTCGAGTCCACGGACCCCGGGCTGCAGGGTGGCGACGACCGGTTCGTGGACCAGATGGGTATGGACCTCGGCCCCGCCTGCGCGCACCACGACAACACGCTCGGCCGTGATGCTGATCGCCCCGGCCAGCAGCGGCCGATCGAGGCATGCTGCGAGACGCGGTCCGAGGTCTCGGCCATCGGGTGATCCGGGTACCACCAGCACGGTGGTGTCGGCGATCTCGCGCCCGAGCACCTCGAGTAGTCCGCGCGCCCACCGGCCCGGCTCGAATGATCCGGCCTCGACGAGGTGGACTTCGACGATGCCGGTGCAGACCTCCGCAGCTGCCGTCTGCGAGCCGATCAGGATCGCCCGACCACCGCATTCGGCGATGGTCTCATCGCCGCCGGCGGGCACGAGGCCATCGCGCACCGGGATCACGGCCAGCATCGACGGGGTCATACGGCGAGGCCCGCCCGCTCGCCCTCGACCACCGCCGCGTGGGCCCGGCGAGGTGCCACGCAGTCACCGACGCGCTCGACGCTGAATCCCGCCGTCACGAGGTCGTGATAGAGCCACTCGACCGGATTCGACGGCACCGCCAGCACCACCCAATCCGGGGTGCGGGACGTCTCGGTCCCGGTCGGATGGTGCAGCAGGGTGAGTGTGCGGCCCTCGTAGCCCATCGGCACCAGATCGGTGGATTGCACGATGCCCTTGTCGGTGGCGCGGATCCACCAGTTCTCCATATCGAGGGTGATGCCGAGGTCTTGGCCCACGACCATGCCCGGTGTGGTGATCTCAACCCGACAGCCGCGATCGGCGAGCAGTTCGGCGACCGAGGTGGCGTGATGGAATCCGATCTCGTCGATCACCACCACATCGCCGAAGGGATCGGCGCTGCCGTCGAGGACATGGCGCACATCGATGACCTGATCGGCGTCTTCGGGCACCCACCACGGACGCTGCGGTTCAGAACCGGTGGCGACGATCACATGATCGGGTGCCCGCTCGGTGACGAGGCCGGGCCAGACCGCCACGCCGTACTCGATCGTGACGCCGAGTCGTCGGCATTCGGTCAACTGATTGCGGATCAGATCACCGAACTCGGCGCGGTTGGGGACCGAGGCGGCGAGGCGGACCTGCCCACCGGGTTCGGCTTCGCGCTCCAGCACGTGCACGCAATGGCCGCGGCGCGCCGCCGCGATGGCTGCCTGCAGTCCCGCCGGCCCGGCGCCGATCACCATGACCTCGCGCGAGCCGTCATCTGGCGAGGCCGTACCGGACGGCGAGTCACCTGAGGCCCCCGACGGAGCTGAGGTGAGGCGCTGGCGGCCGGCCCGGTCGCGTTCGAGTCGCAGATACTGCGCCTCGCGGCCGGTGCGTGGATTCTCGATACAGCCCAGCCAGCGGTTCAGGCCCATCCGGCCGACGCACTCCTGATTGCACGACAGACACAGTCGGGTCTCATCGGCAGCACCGGCACGGGCTTTGGCGGCGAATTCGGCATCGGCGATCTGGCCACGGACCACGCCCACCAGATCGCAATGCCCCTCGGCGAGGGCGCGCTCGGCCTGTAACGGGTCCTTGAACCGGCCAACGCCGACCACTGGCAGATCGATCGCCTTGCGGATCGCCGATGGGATGAACATCGCATAACCCGGCGGGATGTGCATCGACGCCTCGATCATGAACAGGCTCGCGGTCGCCACACCGATCGAGGTGTTGACATAGTCGACCTGTCCGGTCGCCTCGACCATCTGGGAGATCTCGACGGCATCGTCGATGGTGGTGCCGTTCTCGATCAACTCATCACCGCAGATGCGAACGCCGAGCGCGAGTCGATTGCCGATCACCCGTCGTACCGCCGCGACGATCTCGATGAGGATGCGCGTCCGGTTCTCGAGTGATCCGCCGTAGGCGTCGGTGCGATGGTTGGTCGCCGGCGACAAAAAGCCGCGCACGATCGATGAATGCGAGCACTGCAGTTCGATCCCGTCGAAGCCCCCTTCGGCGCAGTGCTCGGCCACCAGCGCGTAACCGGCGATGATCTCGTCGATCTCGGCGAGGGTGACGGCCTTGGGGACTTCGCGGAACAGGGGGTCGGCGACGGGCGACGGTGCCCAGACCGGCAGTCGCGAATACATCGAGGAGGCCTGGCCGCCGTTGTGGTTGATCTGGGCGAAGATCGGCACCCGGTGGCGATGCACTGCTTCGGTGATCGCCCGGTAGCCCGGGATCACCTCGCGGTGGAAGCCGTGGATCAGCTTCTCATAGGGCCAATCGGTCGGGTGGGTCGAATGCTCCTCGGTGATGATCAGCCCGGTGCCGCCCGCGGCGCGAGCCGCGTAGTAGGCGGCGTGCTGTTCGGTGGGGAGCCCGTCACGGGCGTAGTTGGTCAGATGGGCCGAGAAGACGATCCGGTTGCGAGTCTGAACCGGGCCGAGATCCAGAGGTGTCCAGAGCAGGCGCGTTGACACACCCCCACGCTACAGAACATCTCGGCTCGGTGAGCGGTCGAGAACCGCCCTCGATCATGGGTGCGGTATCGGCACGGATTTGTGCTCAAGTTCACATCGTCGCTGCCGATAAGTAGGCATGAGTTCATCGCCCAGCGACCGTGGGTCGTATCGCCAAGAGTTGGATCCGCTGCCCTTCGGGGCGTCGCGCCGCACCGTCGCCGGCCGTCTGGCCTCGGCCACCCGCAGCATCGCGGCGGGTCGCTCACTCGATGAGGTGCTCCTGGAAGTGGTCGACGCGTTCGGCGCCGCACCGATCCACGGACATGCATCGATGCTTCGCTTCGACGACATCGCCGGAGCCGCCACCACTGGCCCCGCCGACCTCGATGGCCGGGCGGCTCGGGCCGCAGCCGGGATCGATGGTGACGAGGATCTCGATGCTGATGGTGTCAGCTGGGTCGGCGACTGGCCTGAGCGTGCACATTCGGTGTGGACCCGGCCGGTGATCGCACCCGATGGGCGTGTCGCTGCGCTCTTGGTGGTGCGCGCCGAGGGTCGCGCCCGGCCATCCGATGAGGAGCAGCAGTTGCTGGCCGAGGCGGTCTCGGTCGCTGCGCTGGCGTTCGGCCTGCACGACTATCACGAGACGCTGCGGCGGGCTGCGTTCGTCGATCCGTTGACCGGTGTGGGCAACCGTGCCCGACTGCAGCATTACGTTTCGGAGTTCGCTGCCGACGCCCAGCACATCGCCGGTGTGCTGTATCTCGATCTCGACGATTTCAAGTCGATCAACGATCGTTTCGGCCATGCCGTCGGCGATCTCGTGCTCGAACAGGCCGCGGCGCGGCTGTCGGTCGGGATCCGCTCAGATGATGAGGTGATCCGCGTTGGCGGTGATGAGTTCATCGTGATCTGCCGTGAGCCGGCGCACCCGAGCGACCTGTTGGAGATCGCTAACGACCTGGTCCGGCGTCTCTACCAGCCATATATCGTCAGCGGTGTCGCCGATCTCGTGGATGTCCACGCAGTTGATGACCGCGGCGGTTCAGATGAGCCGGCCGGTGGGGCCGTCGGTTCGGTTGAAGCCATTGAGGTCCCCGGGACCGGCGCCAGTGTCGGAGCGGCGCAT
>SKFX01000093.1 GCA_007117775.1 Ilumatobacteraceae bacterium | reverse complement strand
CTCTCATCGACACGCCCAACGATCAACCTCGGCGAAGCTGAGGTTGATGCATCACATGACGACTCCCCGGCGACCGCCACAGGGCGTCCGACGAACTAACCATCACGAATCAGACCAACACCCATACAGGAACGGATTCACGTGCTCGGACTCGACTTCCCGCCGATCAATGCAATCCTGCGCTGGCAGGACATCTTCCCCGGCTTCAACAAGATCGGCCTCATCGCCATCTTGGCGGCGCTGATCGGGATCATCATCTTCTTCTTGGCGTCACGCCAGGACAACTCCAAAGCGCCGACGGGTGTGCGCAACTTCGCCGAGTCGATCGTCGACTTCACACAGAACGGCATCATCATGCAGACGATGGGCCAGAAGGGGATGGCCTGGACACCATTCCTGATGGGTCTGTTCGTGTTCGTCTACCTCGCCAACACCCCCGGCATCATCCCGTTCCTGCAGATGCCCGCCACCGGCCGCCTTGCGATCCCGCTGGCTCTCTCTCTGTTGGTGTGGGCAACGTTCATCGGCACCGGCATCAAGCATCAGGGCCTCGGATATTTCGGCCACATCCTGTGGCCTCCCGGAGTGCCGGTCTTCTTGAAGCCGCTCGTGGGTCTGATCGAATTCATCTCGACGATCTTCGTCACCCCGTTTTCGCTGACGATCCGTCTCATGGCCAACTTGATGGCCGGCCACATCCTGCTCGTGACCTTCGCTCTGTTGGCTGAGACTCTCTTCAGGGCTCAGACCAATCAGTTCATCTTGGTCCCGATGGGCATCTTGCCGCTCATCATGTTGGTCGGCGTGACGGCCTTCGAGGTGCTCGTCGGATTCCTGCAGGCCTACATCTTCACCATCCTCGCCGCGGTCTACATCGGCAATGCCATGGCCGGCCATGGCGAGGAGCACTGAGCGGCCCCCGAGTCGCTCAACACCGAACACCTTCTCATAACCAGCTCACATAGCAATAGGAGACAAACACACCATGGAAGCGCTCACCAGCCTGGCCGTTCAGGTATCGAACTTTTCCGCCGATGAGGTCAAGGCCATCGAGGCTGCGACCAACGCCGGCCTCGCGTATGCACTGTCCACCATCGGCCCGGCTCTCGCCATTGGTTTCCTCGTCGGCAAATCCGTCGAGTCCATGGCGCGTCAGCCAGAGGCGGCCGGTATGGTCCGCACCACCATGTTCCTCGGTATCGCCTTCACCGAGGCGCTCGCACTGATCGGCTTCGTGGTCTTCATTCTGCTGAAGTTCGCCTGATCAATGCTCGTCCGTCCGTTCGACACCCACTCTGAGGAGACACGGTGATCAACACTGTTCAGACCGCACTCGTTCCGGTTGTCGGCCGGCTCATCGCGGCCGACCAAGAGGTTCCCGAGAACGATCTCAACCCGATCGCGCTCGAAATGAAGGAGCTGATCTGGGGTTTCGGCGCGTTCGCCGTGTTCGCCCTGGTACTGCGCTACGCGCTATGGCCACCGCTCAAGCGAAGCATCGATGGACGCGAACAACGCATTGCCGATGATCTGGCAGCGGCTGATGAGATGACCGGTGCGGCCAAAGGCGATGTGGATGCCTACGAGGCGGCCCGGGCCGAGGCCCGCGCCGAGGCGCATGCGGTGATCGAGGCTGCCCGAGCCACACTCGAGTCCGAGCGGGCCGAGAAGATCGCAGCAGCGAATGCGGCGATCGCCGAGGTCCGTGCTCGGGCACTCGCAGACGTGGAGGCGTCACGCGAGGCGGCTCGGGGCGATGTTGAAGCGGCCGTGGCTGCGGTGACGGCGTCGGTGACCGAACGAGCGCTCGGTCGCCGTCCCTCAGATGATGTGATCCGCAGCGCCATCGCGGCGACCTCACCGGCGGGAGCAGCACGATGATCGCCGAGCTGGTTTCTCTGTTCCCCCAGGCCGAGTGGGATATCGACGACGACGGTTTCGTCACCTCAGCACATCCGTTCTTCCCCCCGGTGTGGGAGATCGTCCTGCAGTCGATTGCGACCATCGTGGTCGTCGCAGTGATCGTGAAGTTCGCTGGACCGTCGATCAAGAAGTATTACCGAGAGCGCACCGAGCGCATCCAGAACGAGATGGACGCAGCGGCCGAGGCGCGCCAACAGGCCGAGACCGAGGCCACGCAGATCCGCTCGTCGCTCGGTGATATCGACGCCGAGCGCTCCCAGATGCTCGCCGAGGCCCGCGAGCAGGCTGAAGCGCTGCTTGCCGAGGGGCATGCCCGCATCGATGAGGAGGTCGCGGCGCTGCATGGCCGCGCCGAATCCGAGATCACCAGTTGGGCGAACCGCTCCGGTGATGAGCTGCGAGTGGAGATCTCTTCGCATGCGGCTCGAGCTGTGGACGCGGTCGTCGCCGAGTCGATCGACGATGCGCTCGCGCAGCAGTTGATCGAGGACTTCATCACCCGCGTCGGTGCGGGCCAGAGCCCGGTGCAGGGAGGATGACGATGAACGACGCATCAATCGACGGCTACGCCAAGGCACTGTTCGAGGTTGCTCGAGCCGACGGCACCCTCGACGAGGTCGAAGACGAATTGTTCCGTTTCGCACGGGCATATGAGTCCAATGACTCGTTGCGCTCGACATTGTCGGATCAGTCGATTCCGGCCGGCAAGCGCCAGGCGATCGTGGAGGATCTACTCGGCGCGAACGCCACGCCGACCACGGTCCAGTTGATCTCGATGGTGGTCGGATCAGGCCGTGGGAGCGATCTCTCCTCCATCGTCGATGCGCTCGTGCAGCGGGCATCGTCGGCCAAGGACCTCGAGGTCGCCGAGGTCCGCTCTGCGGTTCCTCTCAGCGACGACCAGCAGTCTCGTCTGCGCGCCGCATTGGCCAATGCCACCGGCAAGCAGGTCAACCTCAAGATCATCGTCGACCCCAGCGTCATCGGCGGCCTCGTGGCCACCGTCGGCGATGTTGTCATCGACGGCACCGTCCGTACCCGAGTCGAACAGTTGAAGGCCCGTCTCTAGGAGCATCGAAATGGCTGAACTCACACTCTCCGCTGCCGAGATCGCAGCATCACTGCAGAAGAACCTCGAGGGCTACGAACCGTCGCTCGAAGCCCGCACCGTAGGTCGCATCACCGAGGTCGGTGACGGCATCGCCCGCATCGCCGGCCTGCCCGACGCCGCGGTCAACGAGTTGTTGGAATTCGCCGATGGCACCGTGGGCCTCGCATTGAATCTCGAGGAGCGCTCGATCGGCGCCGTCGTGCTCGGTGGCGCCGACGGTATCCAAGAGGGCCAGCCGGTGAAGTCGACCGGACGCATCCTGTCGGTGCCCGTCGGTGACGGGATGCTCGGGCGTGTCGTCAACTCCCTCGGCGAGCCGATCGACGGCAAGGGCGACCTGGTCGGGGTGCAGAGCCGCCGGATGGAGATTCAGGCTCCTGGCATCATGGGCCGCAAGCCCGTGCATGAGCCGCTCCAGACCGGGATCAAGGCGATCGATGCCATGACCCCGATCGGTCGTGGCCAGCGTGAGTTGATCATCGGTGACCGCAAGACCGGCAAGACGACCGTCGCGGTCGACACGATCCTGAACCAGAAGGGCCAGGGCGTGAAGTGCATCTACGTCGCCATCGGCCAGAAAGGCTCGACCGTGGCCCAGACCGTCGAGGTGCTGCGGCAGGCCGGTGCTCTCGAGTACACCGTCGTCGTCTCGGCGCCGGCATCGGATCCGGCACCGTTCAAGTACCTCGCCCCGTACTCGGGCTGCGCGATGGGCCAGCACTGGATGGAGAACGGCGAGCATGCCCTCGTGGTGTACGACGACCTCTCCAAGCAGGCCGAGGCCTATCGTCAGCTATCGCTGCTGCTGCGCCGCCCGCCGGGCCGCGAGGCCTATCCCGGCGACGTGTTCTACCTCCACAGCCGGCTGTTGGAACGCGCCGCCAAACTGTCTGATGAAAACGGGGCCGGGTCGTTGACCGCGCTGCCGATCATCGAGACCAAAGCCGGTGACGTCTCGGCGTTCATCCCGACCAACGTCATCTCGATCACCGACGGCCAGGTGTACCTGCAGGACAACCTGTTCAAGTCCGGTGTGCGACCCGCCGTCGACGTGGGCATCTCGGTGTCGCGCGTCGGTGGTGCCGCCCAGATCAAGTCGATGAAGTCAGTTTCGGGAACGCTCAAGCTCGATCTCGCGCAGTTCCGCGAGCTCGAGGCGTTCGCGACCTTCGGTTCAGAACTCGACGCAGTCTCCAAAGCACAGCTCGAGCGTGGTTACCGCCTCGTCGAGTTGCTCAAGCAGCCGCTCAACTCGCCGATGTCCGTCGAGGAGCAGGTGGTGTCGATCTATGCCGGCACCAACGGCTTCTTGGACGCGATTCCCGTCGGTGACGTTCGTCGCTTCGAGACCGAGCTGCTCGAGTTCATGCGCAGCCGTCACGCCTCGGTCCTCGCTGAGTTGCGCACATCGGGCATCCCTGAGGGACTCGACGACGCGATCCGAGAGTTCACCGATCAGTTCGTGGTCGATGAGGCTGCTGCGGCCGCTGATCCCAGCAAGGTCGCCGCTGATGAGGTCGCCGAGGCCCAGAGCGCAAAGACCCTCGCAACCGAATGATGACCGTGCACCCGATCGCAGCCACCGCCGCCCCCGTGGGGGGTGAGCGCTGATGGCAGGAGGACAGGAGCGGATCCTGCGCGGGCGGATCCGCAGTATCCAGGCCACCAAGAAGATCACCCGCGCCATGGAGCTGATCTCCGCCTCGCGGATCGCCAAGGCCCAGGGTGCTGTGCAGGCCGCGGTGCCGTACTCCGAGCAGATCACCGAGGTGGTGCGCCATCTCTCGGTCGGCGGTGCCAGCCCGGACTTCCCGCTGCTTCAGGGCCGCGACGAGATCATGACGACCTGCTACATCGTGATCGGCGCGGATCGCGGTCTGTGCGGCGGGTACAACGCAGGTGTGGAGCGCGCTGCCGAGGGCGAGATCAAAGCCGATGTGCTGCGCGACCGCGGCTATCTCGTGGTCCCGGTTGGCCGCAAAGTTGAGACCTACTTCCGCTTCCGCGGCTATCAGATGGGCACAGCCTTCGGTGGTTTCAGTGAGGCACCATCGTTCGAGGATGCCCGCGAGATCGGCCAGTACGCAGTCGAGCTGTTCACCTCCGGTGAGGTCGACCGGGTCGAGTTGGTCTACACCCGCTTCATCTCACCGGGCAACCAAGAGGTCGTGCTGCGTCCGCTGGTGCCGCTGTCGAGTGTCACCGGCGCACGCATCGACGGCGTGGAGCACCCCACCGGCACCCCTGCGTTCGACTTCGACTTCGAGCCCGATCCGTCGACGATCCTCGAAGTGCTCCTGCCCCGCTATGTGCAGGCTCGTGTCTTCGCCGCCCTGCTCAATGCCGCTGCATCAGAACACGCCTTCCGCCAGCGGGCGATGAAGGCCGCAACCGACAACGCCGAAGAACTCATCAAGACCCTCAGCCGCATCATGAACCGCGCCCGCCAGGACGCCATCACCACCGAGATCATGGAGATCGTCGGTGGCGCCGAGGCACTCGGGTCCGATGACCCAGCCGAACTTCTCGAACTCGTCAACGCTCTCGCGGACGACTGAACCAGGAGACACTCCATGACCATGACCGAACCCACCAGCGACCTCAAGACTGGCCGCGTCGTCGGTATCGCCGGCCCGGTGATCGACGTCGAGTTTCCCCCGGGTGCACTGCCCGCGCTGAACACCGCGATCGAGTTCGACATCGTCCTCGACGGTGAGACCATCCCGGTACTCGCCGAGGTGGCCCAGCAGCTCGGCCGCGGCCGTCTGCGCGCCGTCTGCCTGCGCCCGACCGACGGCCTCAAGCGAGGTGCTGAGGTCCGCAACACCGGCCGGGGTATCACCGTGCCGGTCGGCGACAAGGTCCTCGGCCATGTCTGGAACGTGTGGGGCCAGCCCCTCGACGAGGCCCCCGAGGGTTTCGAGGACATGGAGCGCTGGGAGATCCACCGCGACGCTCCGACATTCGACGCCCTCGAGCCCTCGGCGCAGATGTTCGAGACCGGCATCAAGGTCATCGACCTGCTGACGCCGTACGTGGCCGGTGGCAAGATCGGCCTGTTCGGTGGCGCCGGCGTGGGCAAGACGGTGTTGATCACTGAGATGATCAACCGGGTCGCCTCCCAGCACGGCGGTGTGTCGGTGTTCGCCGGGGTTGGCGAGCGCACCCGTGAGGGGACCGATCTGCGACTCGAGATGATGGAATCCGGTGTGTTCGAGAAGGCAGCTCTGGTCTTCGGCCAGATGGACGAGCCGCCCGGTGTGCGCCTTCGCGTCGCGCTGTCGGCACTCACCATGGCTGAGTACTTCCGCGATGTTCAGAACCAGGACGTGCTGTTGTTCGTCGACAACATCTTCCGCTTCGTGCAGGCCGGATCCGAGGTCTCCACTCTGCTCGGCCGTATGCCTTCTGCGGTGGGCTACCAGCCGACGCTCGCCGATGAGATGGGCGAACTGCAGGAGCGCATCACCTCGACACGGGGACGCTCCATCACCTCACTGCAGGCGGTGTACGTGCCCGCTGACGATTACACCGACCCAGCGCCGTTCACCACCTTCACGCACCTCGATGCCACCACAGAGCTGTCGCGTCAGGTCGCTGCACTCGGCATCTATCCGGCAGTGGATCCGCTGGCGTCGACCTCGACGATCCTCGCACCCGAGATCGTGGGCCAGCACCACTACGATGTCGCCCGTCGGGTGCAGGAGACCCTGCAGCGCTACAAGGAACTGCAGGACATTATCGCCATCTTGGGTCTCGACGAACTGTCCGATGAGGACCGTCAGATCGTCAACCGCGCCCGCAAGGTGCAGCGTTTCCTGTCCCAGCCGTTCTATGTCGCTGAGGTCTTCACCGGTCTCACCGGCGAGTACGTACCGGTCGCAGAGACCGTCGAGTCCTTCGAGGCGATTGTCAACGGTGAACTCGATGAGGTCCCCGAGCAGGCGTTCTTGAACGTCGGTGGTGTCGAGCAGGTCTACGCCAAGGCCAAGGCCCTCCAGGAGTCCTGAATGGCCAACACCATGACCGTCGAGGTGGTCTCGCCCGAGCGCCTGTTGTACTCCGGTGAGGCGACCATGGTGATCACCCGCACCCTCGAGGGGGGCGAGATCGCGTTTCAAGCCGGCCATATGCCGTTCCTCGGCGCGTTGGCCGACAGCCATACCCGGATCATCACCGCCGATGGCTCGGTCATCGATCTGGCGGTGCACGGCGGGTTCGTCGAGGTCGGCGGTAACACCGTGTCGATCCTGTCCGATGCCGCTGAGCTCTCCGGCGAGATCGATGTGGCCCGCGCCCAGACGGCGCGGGATCGCGCCCAAGAACATCTGCGCTCCGAACACGATGCCGAGGCCGTGGCGGCACTCAGCCGCGCTCATGCCCGACTCGCCGCAGCCGGCCTCCCGCCGCGCTGACTCGACCATGTCGTACCCGTTCTCGTCGGCGCTGATCACCGGTGCGTCGAGTGGGATCGGCGAGGCGATGGTCCATGAACTCGGCGATCGCGGTGTCGATATGGTGCTCGTGGCTCGGCGCCGCGATGTGCTCGAAGCGCTCGCCGAGCGGTACCCCAACTGCGAGGTGTTGGTCGCTGATCTGACCACCGAGCAGGGCTTAGCCGCAGTGGCCGAGCGCATCGGCGATGTCGATCGGCCGGTCGACCTGGTGGTCAACAACGCCGGATTCGGATCCGCTGGCGCATTCGTCGGCATCGATGCCGACCGCCTCGACGATGAGATCGCGCTCAACATCGCGGCGTTGACCCGCCTCAGCCATGCGGCGCTGACGGTCATGATGCAGCGCCGGCGCGGCTGGGTGCTGAACGTGTCGAGTATCGCCGGATTCCAGGCCTCGCCCGGCCTCGCGGTCTATGCCGCCACCAAAGCCTATGTGACGAGCCTGTCCGAGAGCCTGCACGCCGAGGCTGCTTCGGCCGGGGTGGTGGTGACGGCGCTGTGCCCAGGATTGACGCGCACCGGGTTCCAAGAGGTCAGCGGAACCGAACATTTCGTCGATCGCTTCCCCGACTTCGTGTGGACATCTGCGCACCAGGTGGCGCGAGATGGTCTCGCAGCGGTCGCCAAGGGCAAGACCGTGGCCGTCCCCGGGGCGGTCTACAAGGGCATCGTGGCGGCCACCGGGGTGACGCCGCGCCCGTTGGTGCGCTGGCTGTCGGGCCGACTCGGTCGCTGACCGGCACCGAGCCGGTTTCAGGACCTGATGGATTCAGGAGTAGTCGACGACGGAGAACTCCTGCAGTTTGGAGACCCGGTGGTGGGCGTCGATCATGCGCACCGTCCCGCTGCGAGACCGCATGACCAGGCTCTGGGTGCGCGCACCGTTGCGGTCGAAGCGAACCCCACGCAGCAGTTGGCCGTCGGTGATGCCGGTTGCGGCGAAGAAGCAGTTGTCACCCTCGATGAGATCGTCGTGGGTCAGGATGCGATCGAGATCGAATCCTGCGGCGGTCATAGCGCTCGACTCCTCGGCACTCTGGGGTGAGAATCGGCACTGCATCTCACCACCCATGCTCTTGAGCGCCGCAGCGGTGATCACCGCTTCGGGGGTGCCGCCGATACCGAACAGAATGTCGACGCCGGCATCGGGCCAGGCGGTCGCGATCCCGCCGTAGACATCGCCATCGGTGATCAGTCGGATCCGTGCCCCGGTCGAGCGGACCTCGTCGATCAGATCGGCATGGCGGGGACGGTCCAAGATCACCACGGTCAGGTCGCGCACGCTCTCGCGCTTGGCGCGTGCCACCCACCGCAGGTTCTGGGTCGGACTCGCCGTGATATCGATCGCCCCGACACCCTCGGGGCCGACGGCGACTTTGTCCATGTAGTACGACGGGCCTGGATCGAGCATCGAGCCGCGCTCTCCGACCGCGATCACCGATAAGGCGTTGGTCTTGCCGTGGGCGGTCAGCGTGGTGCCATCGATGGGGTCGACGGCGACATCGACCTCGGGATCGGATCCGTCACCGACGTGCTCGCCGTTGTACAGCATCGGCGCATCGTCCTTCTCGCCTTCGCCGATGACCACGGTGCCGTTCATCGCGATGGTCTGCAGGATCGTGCGCATCGCCTCGACCGCGGCACCATCTGCAGACTCCTTCTGGCCGCGGCCGACCCAGCGCGCACTCGCGAGTGCGGCCGATTCGGTCACCCGCACCAATTCCATCGCAAGGTTACGGTCGGGGCGCTGTGAGGTCGCAGACATGGTCTCACGGTATCGCCCGGCGGCCGCCGACATCGGATCGACTCGCACTAGCGTGGCCGTCCATGACCCCGATCAGCGCTCAGGTGTGCGTGGCGGGACGGGAACTCACCGAACCGAGACTGTCGCCCGACGGCCGATGGTTGAGCGTCGTCGAGGCCG
>SKFX01000239.1 GCA_007117775.1 Ilumatobacteraceae bacterium | reverse complement strand
GCCGCCGAAGTGGAGCTGAGGGGAATTGAACCCCTGACCTCTTCCATGCCATGGAAGCGCTCTGCCAACTGAGCTACAGCCCCGTAGTGGGCCTTCGCACGATACCGAGGCGAGCCGCGCTGACACAACCGCGACGCAGGTGTTGTTCAGGCTTCGGGCGGCTGCAGCCCGGCATCGTCGGCCCATGCCACCCGCGGCGCATCGGTGTAGAGCCGTTCGATCTCGTAGAAGCGGCGGATCTCATCCAAGAAGATGTGGACGACGACATCGCCGTAGTCGACCAGCACCCACTGCTGCTCGCCGGCCCCCTCGACGCGCAGCGGTGAGCGGCCGCAGCGTTCACGGGCCCGCTCCTCGATGCGATCCGCCAGGGTTCTCACCAAGCGGCGGTTCCCGGCGTGCAGGATCACGAAATACCCGGCGACGCCGAGCGTGTCGCCGACATCGAGGACCAGCACCTCGAGGCCGTGTTCACTATCGGCGGTGCGCGCGCAGACCATCGCGAGTTCATAGGCCTCGGGGTCGTGCACTGTGATGTCCTCAGCTGTCATTGGCGATCCTGACCGAGCCGTTGTTCGCGGAACTCCAGATAGTCCTCGCCGAGCACGACGGTCACGTCGACTTGAGCGATCACCTCGTTCGTCGGTTCGAGTTCAATATCACCAAACACCAGCGACCAGCTCTCGGCCAGGGTCTCCACCGGGGCATCTCGAGCCACCAATCCGACCGTAGCGCTCGGCGCGCCCGAGTCAGAGGTCTGCACCGAGATCACATTGGACTGCAGGAACAACAACACCTCGATGACCTCGCGCGCGATATCGGCGTTGTTGACCCCGTAGGGCGCCAACTGCTCGGCGGAGAAATTCGACTCCACCCTGAAATTGAACGAGGGGTTGGGTGCGGTGACGCGCGCTGGAGCGATCTGGCCGAAGATCAGCAGCAGCTCGGCACCATCGAGCAGCACTGCGTCGACTTGGCGCGGGTTCTCCGCTCGGGCCGGAACACTGAATCTCGGGCTGCGCACCCCGACGGGTCCGGCGGCGAGTCGGTCCATGAGCGACTCGAGTGAGACGGGTTCGGCCGCGCTCTCATCGGGAGCACCGAGTCCCGGGCCGATCTGCTCGGCATAGGCATTCCAGATCACGTCGCCGAGACCGATGAGATCACGGTCCGCAGCCTCAGCGCGCGATGTGGTGAGCAACGATGCTGCTGCAGTCGCATCGAGCGACACCCGTTCGCCGGGTTCGAGTGCGACCAGCGCCGCCTCATCGTCGCCGAGTGGGGGGACCTCGATCTCGATCGTGCCGAACCGCCCGAGCAGTGCTGAGAGCTCTTCGGCGTCCACGACCTCAATAACATCGAAGACCACACCGAGTACCTCAGAGGCCTGTACGGCGAACTCTTCTGGACCGAGGACCTGCCAGGTCTCCGACAGCGGTAAGACGTCCTCGATGCGCAGCGCCAGATCGGCTTCAGCCTCCGCGGCCGATACCGGCACCGGCACCACGCTGCCGCCACGACCATCAGGAGACAGCACCACCACCGCCAGGCTGGCAGGCGCGCCGTCTGCGTCGATGGCGACCATCAGCCCAGTCGCCGTCTCGGGCAGCGCGATCTCCAACAGTCCAGCACCGGCATCGCGGCCGGCCTGGGAGTCGGCGAGGGTCAGCGCACCGAATGCTGCCGTGACTGCGATCACCGCCATACCAGCCACCGCTGCCACCGCGCCGACGATCGTGCTGCGCCGGCGCCGTTCAGGCGACGCGGTCATGTCCTCACCGCGTCGGATCTCGACCACAGATCCGGCCGGGCACCGTAGAGCGAGCGCTCAGCGATCACCTCGAGGACCGGCCGCGTCACGAGGTAGTCGAGCGGGCGACCATCGGCGAAGCGCGAACGAAGATCGGTGCTCGATACCTCGAGGCGCGGCACCTCGACTCGGATCCACTCGATGCCGTCTGGCAACGGCACCTGGGCTCCGGGGCGGTCCACTGCCACGAGCGTCGACCCGGCGATGACCTCTTCGTAGCGATCCCAACTCAACAGGCCCGCCGCAGCATCTGCGCCCATGATCGTGAACAGTTCAGCACCCCGATGTTCGCCAGCCAAGCGGGCGAGGGTATCGGCGGTGTAGCTCGGGCCTCCGGCGTCGATCTCGGTTCGACCAGCGACGATGCCGGGCACGTCCGCAACGGCTGCTTCGACCATCGCGAGGCGATCCGCGGCGTCGGTGAGTTCACGCGACCCCTCCTTTTGCCAGGGGAGATTGGCCACCATCAAGATCACCACATCGAGCGACAGCGCATGGCCGACGTTGACCGCCGTGACCAGATGGCCGACATGGGGAGGGTCAAAGGTTCCCCCGAAGAGTCCGATCCGCGTCGGCGCGGCTCCTGTCGACATCGCTCTGATGCTAGGCCTCAGGGCTCGCTTCGCGCCCGCCCCGGGCGTAAATGGGGCTCGGAGGTGACCTCCGGGCCGAACGGCTCTTCGAGGGACTTGACAGCCGTGCTAACTTGTCACTTCGGTCAAATCTTTTGGATTGATCGGACAGACAGTCACTATTGCGAGTTGGAACGGCATCTCCACGACGGTGCCGCCGCATCCGAGGGGTGCGGTGTTCCGAATCGCCTCCGCCCCCATCCCTACATATCCCCCATCACGCCGTTGAGCCGCGGCGCCACGACCCGGTACTCAACGACCATCGGGGTCGACACTGTGACCAGTTTCACGGTCGACCGCGGAATCTCTACCCCAGCAACAAGGTTGGAACCAGCATCATGAATGACTCAATCGGACTGTACCTCAACGATATCGGCAAGGTGCCGCTGTTGACCGCAGAGGACGAGCGTGAACTCTCGCGCGCCATCGAGGCCGGCCGTGAGGCCGCCGAGCAGCTCGAAGCCGGCAAGAAGGGTGCCGAGCTCAAAGCAGCCGTCGCCGCCGCTGCCACTGCCAAGGATCGCTTCATCCGCTCAAACCTGCGTCTGGTGGTGAGCATCGCCCGCCGCTATCCGCTCCCCCAGGGCATGGACCTGTTGGATCTGATCCAGGAGGGCAACCTCGGCCTCGAGCACGCCGTCGACAAGTTCGACTGGCGCCGTGGGTTCAAGTTCTCGACGTACGCCACGTTCTGGATCCGCCAGGCGATCGGTCGTGCGCTCGATCAGAAGGCGAGCCTCATCCGCATTCCCGGAGACCGCTCTGCAAGTCTGCGCGCCGCACTGCGTCAGGCCTCCGGTGATGGCGAGACCCTCGATCAGGCGAATGCCGAACTGCATCGTCTCACAACCCCGGTCTCGCTCGACAAGACCGTCGGTGACGACGGTGATGCCACCCTCGGGGACCTCATGGCCAACGGTGATGGCACGCCCGAGGATCACGTGATGACGCTGGTCGACAGCGATCTGCTCAATGAACTGCTCGGCACCTTGGACCATCGGGCCCGATTCGCCGTCGAGGCGCGTTTCGGCCTGATCGACGGTGAGCGCAAGAGCTTCCGCGAGGTCGGCGAGAGCCTCGGCGTGACCGCTGAGGCGGCGCGTCGTCTCGTCAGCCGAGCCGTGACCGGCTTGCGCGATGATGCCGAGCGCATCCTCGCGGTCTGACCGGCACCGTCATCGTCGAACACCAGTGATCAAGGGCGCGTCCCGTCTGCGGGGCGCGCTCTTGGCTGTCTGCGCCGCGACGAGCGTTGACGGCGTCGACCGCCGTTAGCATGATCGTCATGTCGCGAAACGATTCGTGGGCTCCGGACTCCTGGCAGGGTTTCGAGGCGCGCCAGCAACCTCAGTGGCCAGATGAGGCGGCGCTGCAGAGCGCGCTCAAGACCGTCTCAGCCCTGCCGCCACTGGTATTCGCCGGCGAGGCCCGCTCCCTGCAGGCCAATCTCGCCCAGGTGGCCGCCGGGAACGCGTTCTTGCTCCAGGCCGGCGACTGCGCGGAGAGTTTCGAAGACTTCAGCGCCGACTCGATCCGAGAGAAGCTGCGGGTCATCTTGCAGATGGCCGTGGTGCTGACCTACTCCATGGGCGTACCGGTGGTGAAGGTCGGCCGGATGGCCGGGCAGTTCGCCAAGCCGCGCTCGAGCCCCACCGAGAAGATCGGCGATCTCGAGATCCCCTCGTTCCGGGGCCATATCGTCAACGCCGAGGCTCCCACCGAGGCGGCACGGGTTCCTGATGCCGATCGCCTCGTGCAGGCCTATCACCAGTCGGCCTCCACCTTGAACCTGCTGCGGGCCTTCACCAAGGGTGGCTTCGCCGCACTCGATCGGGTGCACGCATGGACCCAGGAGTTCGTCGGCTCGAGCCCCGAGGGCCAGCGCTATCGCCAACTCGCCAGCGAGATCGACCGCGCGCTGCGGTTCATGCGGGCGTGTGGGATGGACACCGAGACCAATGCCAATCTGCGAGAGGTCGACGTGTACACCTCCCATGAGGCCCTGCTGCTCGGCTATGAAGAGGCCCTCACCCGACGCGACTCACTCAGCGGTGCGTGGTTCGACTGCTCGGCGCACATGCTGTGGATCGGCGAACGCACCCGTGAGGTCGACGGCGCCCATGTCGAGTTCCTGCGCGGCGTCGCCAACCCGATCGGCTGCAAGATCGGGCCGTCGACCACCGTGGACGAGGTGCTCGAATTGTGTGAGCGCCTGAATCCGGCGCACATCCCGGGCCGGCTCACGCTGATCTCGCGTATGGGGGCCAGCGATGTCGAAGCCTGCCTGCGACCGATCCTGCGCGCGGTGACCGATGCCGGGCATCCGGTGGTCTGGGCCTGTGATCCGATGCACGGCAACACCTACTCCACACCCTCTGGCCGCAAGACGCGGCATTTCGACGCGATCATCGCCGAGATCGAGGGGTTCGTCCGGGCGCATCGCGCCGAGGGGACCTGGCCGGGAGGCATCCACGTCGAGCTGACCGGCGAGAACGTGACCGAATGTCTCGGTGGAGCCGACGCGCTCGACGATGCCGATCTCGATCACCGCTATGAGACCGTCTGCGACCCCCGACTCAACGGCCGTCAGGGTCTTGAGTTGGCGTTCCGCACCGCTGAGTTGGTCTCGTCGGTCAACCCCTGATCTCGGCACCGGTTGTTGAGCGCTCACCACTTCGCCGACCGTGTCAGCGCTGCACTGTCGGCGACACAGCACTGGCCGGTCGATCACCTCGCTGTCGGAGTGATCGACTCGTCTGGCACCATCGCCACCATCGGCGATCGCCAGCACCGCTTCGAGGTTGCCTCATTGACCAAACCGGTCGCAGCGCTCGGGGTGCTGGTCGCTGTCGAAGAACGGGTCGTGGACCTCGATGGGCAGTTCCCGGGCGCCCAGTCCGGCTGCACATTGCGCCATCTGCTGGCACATACCGGCGGGTACCCGTTCGACGCACGACATCCGGTTGCGCTCCCCGGCACAGCGCGGATCTACTCCAACACCGGCTTTGAGATCATCGACGCCGGCGTGAGCCGACTGGCGGGTATCGGCACCGCGACCTACCTGCGCGAGGCCGTGCTCGAGCCGCTCTCCATGGATCGCACCGCGCTCGACGGCTCGGCTGCCGGGGGCCTCATCTCATGTGTCGACGACCTGCTCTCGTTCTGCGCGCAGATCATCTCACCGACGCTCATCGACACCGCGACGCTCAATGATGCACTCATGCCACAGTGGCCCGATCTGGCGGGTATCGTTCCGGGCGTGGGTCGCTTCGAACCGTGCCCGTGGGGACTGGGCTTCGAGATCGCAGGAGACAAGGCACCGCATTGGATGGGCCGATGCCGATCAGCGCGGACCGCTGGTCATTTCGGTGCGGGTGGATCGATGATGTGGGTCGATCCGAGCCGACGTCTCGGCCTCGTCGCTCTCGGCGATCGCCCCTTTGGGACCTGGGCCGCTGAGGCGGTTCGATCGTGGGCAGCGTTATCGGATTCGATCATCGATGCCGTCGATGCCCCCGATGGAGGCTCGACGCGATGACCGATTTCGCTCCCGGCGACCGGATTCGCATGCGCAGTCTCGGCGATGACGGCCTGCCGCTGATCCGTTACGGCTTCTTCGGCAGCCACTGTCTCGAGAACGGCACCATCACGGTGATGTTCGATGACGATGTCAGTACCCAGACTCTCAGCGATATCTCGTTGGTCGAGTCGGTCAGCGTCACCAGCGTGGAACTCGAATTGCACGGTGGTGATCTACTGAGCGAACCGACGCTGCGCCAGGGCCTCGCCCATCTGTGGCGCGCCGAGGCCGAACACGCCGGCCTCGAGATCGACGCCATCCACCTGATCGGCAGCGGTCTGCGCGATTCCAGCGACGGCTACGTCCTGGCCGAGTTGACCACCGGCGCCCAGCACTATGTGCTTCGGGCGATCTGCGAGCCGAACCAGCCCGATATGGTCATCGTGCGGGCCGAACGGCCCAACCGCTGGGACCACTGAGCTGTCGGCTCACGAGATCACCCCAGCACGATCGCCACCAGACACCGGTGATTTGCTCTCCGGAGATAAGCTGGCTACGGTCGAAGGTCGAATCATTCGTCCATTCATCCGTCGTCAACCACCACGGTCAATGAAGCCGATGCGCCCGGACTGGCGCTGAGAGGAACCCATCGCAGGAACGAGCGCTGAGGCGCACACCACACCGGAGACGGCTCGATGACGATTGCATCGACCTCGTCAACCGAGGACTCCGTGGACCGGCCCGACCCTTCGGGTCCGTCACCTGAGTTGGTGCGACCCCCGCGCAGTTTCCCGACCCGGGCAGTGTTCGTCGCCGGGTTCGCAGCGGTGCTGGTGTGGTACCTGTTCATCGCCGATACCGCTGCCGATAACGATGTCATCGGCGGCATCTCCAAGCTGCTGTCAGGGTTCGCGCGGCTCCCAACGATCGTCTTCAGCTCCGAGGGCTACGCATCATGGTGGTCCTGGATGACCCAGTCCGAGGGCTGGTCCAACATCGCGGCCAATATGGTCGACCACCTCCAACTCGTGGCGATGTCGATGTTGTTCGCCACGCTGACCTCGGTCGTGCTCGGCGTCATCATCCATCGCATCGCAGCATTGCGCGGCATCGTGATCGGCATCGCGGCGGTGTTCCTCACGATCCCATCACTGGCACTGTTCGCAGTGTTCATCTCGGTGCCGGGCATCGGCATCGGTGATCGCGGCCCGATCATCGCGCTGACGATGTATTCGATCCTGCCGATCCTGCGCAACACCATCACCGGACTCGCCGATGTCGACCGAGCCGTCATCGAATCGGCGCGCGGTATGGGCCTCAACGCCACCCAGCGCCTGATGCGCGTCGAGCTTCCACTCGCATGGCCGATCATCCTGACCGGCATCCGCGTCGCGACACTGTTGAACATCGGCATTGCGGCCATCGCACCGCTGGTGGGCGGTACCGGCCTCGGCGGATACATCCGTGACGGACTGCAGCGATTCCCCGATGTCACATCGGTGGAGCGTGTCTGGACCGGTGTGATCTTCACCGTCATCCTCGCGCTCGTGGCCGACGCATTGATCGCTGTCATCCGACGATTCACGACATCGAGAGGACTCCGCACATGAGCGACCAGACCATCGACGACACCCTGGCGAACACCGGCGAATCGGATTCCACTCCCGAGACGATGATCCGCCTCGAGGGAGTCGAGAAGCGATATCCGGGATCGGCGACCGCTGCGGTCGCCGATCTGAACCTGGAGATCCCCAGAGGCCAGATCCTGGTGCTGGTGGGGCCATCGGGGTGCGGCAAGAGCACAACGCTGCGACTCATCAACCGCATGATCGAACCCACTGCCGGACGGATCTACTTCGACGGAGAGGACGTCACGAGCGTCAATGCCGATCACCTCCGCCGGCGGATCGGCTACGTGATCCAACAGATCGGCCTGTTCCCGCATCAGACCATCGCCCAGAACATCGCGACAGTGCCCAAACTCCTCGGCTGGAACAAGGCCCGCATCACGGCGCGCGTCAATGAACTGCTGGAGTTGACCGGCCTCGACCCGGCGATCTACCGCGACCGGTATCCAAAGGAGCTCTCCGGTGGTCAAGCCCAACGCGTCGGCGTGGCCCGGGCGCTCGGAGCCGATCCCGATGTGCTGTTGATGGACGAACCCTTCGGCGCCATCGACCCGATCACGCGCGACCGGCTGCAGAACGAGTTCCTGCGCCTCCAGGGCGAGCTGAACAAGACCATTGTCTTCGTCACCCATGACATCGACGAGGCCATCAAGATGGGCGACCAGATCGCCATCTTGGGTGAGCAGTCGCGGATCGCGCAGCTCGACACCCCCGAGCGGATCCTGGCCTATCCGGTCGACGAATTCGTCTCGGACTTCATCGGTGTCGGCGCCACGCTCAAGGGACTCAATTTCGAACGGGTCCGCGATATCGAGCTGATGGAGGAGTTCCCGGTCGTGTCCGCAGATGCTGACCGGGCCGAGGCCACGCGCATCTTCGACGCCTCCGATGAGAAATGGATGCTCGTGCTCGACGCAGAGCGCCGTCCGATCCGCTGGGTGAACGGCGAACACCTCATCCGCGACGATCGACCGCTCGAGCGCGCCGGGGTGGCCGTCAACTCCAAGGTGCCACCGAATGCCACCCTGCATGACGCCCTCGAGGAACTGCTGATGTCCAATGCCGGCACCGCAGTGGTCGTGGACCACCGTGATCGCTATCTCGGGATCCTCGACATCACGCAGCTCGCCGACGTTCTCAAGCGCATGCGCTCGGAGGCGAAGAAGCACTACGACCGACTCGAGGCCGCAGCCCCCGCACCGAATGGGGACCACCCACGATGAGGGTGACCGAACGATGAGCACCTCGGCGCGCCCACCGGCGCTACGTCTGGTTCGGGGCAATATCGGCCTCGCCGTCACCCCGGTCGTGGTGATCATCACCGCATCGCTGCTGTGGTGGAACTACGGCCGCTCGGATCGCATCTTCCAGGACGAACGCGCCCTGAGCTGGAGCCGGAACCTGCGCCCGCAGCTCGAACAGCATCTCTCGATCTCGTTCTGGGCGACATTCTTCACCGTGGTCATTGCGCTCCCCCTCGGCGTGCTGTTGACCCGGCCGGCGACACGACGCCTCGGGACCCCGATCCTGGCCGTCGCCACCTCCGGTCAGGCCATTCCGGCATTCGGTCTGTTGGTGCTGGCCTTCGCGTGGCTTGGCCGTGGGTCGTGGACCACGATCTGGGCCCTGACACTGTTCACCCTGCTCCCGGTCCTGCGCAACACGATGGTCGGCCTCGAGCAGGTCGACCCCGCAGTGGTCGAGGCCGGCCGCGGGATGGGACTCACCCGCCGCCAGGTCCTCAGATATATCGAACTCCCCCTCGCAGTGCCGGTCATTTTGGCCGGTATCCGCACCGCCCTGGTGATCACCGTCGGGATGGCCGCCTTGGCCTTCCT
>SKFX01000065.1 GCA_007117775.1 Ilumatobacteraceae bacterium | reverse complement strand
GCCTCCTCGGCCTCCAGTTCGGTGAACAGTGCTGCCACCACCGCGCTCGAGGAGCGCTGGCGGGTTCCGAGCGCGGCGCCGTAGGTGCCGTCGGCCTCGGCGCGCAGGCGGCGTGCCGCCACCAGATCGGCGACGAGTGCGTCTGCGGTGGCCTCGCCGATCCCGACCCGATCGGCGATCTCGGCGATCGTCGACGGCCGACGGACACAGCAGATGATGATGCGGTGTTCGAGTTCGTCGTCGGTGCCGGCACCGACGAAGTCATGGCGTGAGCGCTCCGGTGCGAGTTCGCGGATCACCATGCTGGTCTCGATATCGATCGCGAGGTCATCGCCGACGATGCCGAGCGAATCGAGGTGCACCCAGACCCCGTGGCGGTCCACGCCGAGTTCGTGCAGCATCTCGGCACCGTCGAAGCCGCCGGGCCCGATCGGCTGACGGACCCGGCGGCGGCCGAAGTGGCCGACGGCGACGAGCTGATCATCGACACGGTTGATGACGATCGTCGCGGCGGTCTGCGGATCGAGGACCTCGACCGATGCACCGGGTCGGATGATGGTGGAGAGATGGCGGAGACGGGGCAGGCGTTCGTCGACGGCACTCGACAACTCGAACGCCGCGTTGACGGCGCCGTAGCCGGCGCTGCCGATGATGAACACCACGCCGAGCACCTGCACCGCTGGGCCGCCCACCTCGCTCAGCAGTCCGAGGCCGGTGGAGACGATGCCGTCGAAGGCTGCTGGTGGCACCGCCGACAGCGTCACCATCACCCAGGCGACGTTCGCCACCGTGATGATGGCCATTGCGATGCTGGCACCGCGTCGCAGCGCGCATCCCGATGGATCGGCGCGCAGGGCGGGCTGCGCGATCAGGAACAGCGCGGTGTGGCCGAAGAAGGTGAACAAGATGGTCCCGAACACCAGTCCCAGCGCGGCTCTCAGACCACCGGCGGCGGCGATATCGGGCCCGGCGGTCAACAGCGAGATGTCGATCTTGGTGGCGATCATCATCACGAGGCCGGCCAGTACCGCGAGGTTGATCACCGAGATCACCGTCGCCGATGCGTACAGCACCTGTTTGGCCTGCAGGGCGATCAGCACCACGGTCAGCGAGCCGAGGCCGATCGCCCACGCCCAGCGTGAACCGCCCACCAGATCGGGCATGGTGGTGATCACCGCCACCGAGTAGGTGACGATGGCGAGGAACGGGTAGATCGTGCCGATCGAGGAGATCACCGTGGCGGCTCGTCGACCCAGACTCTCACCGGTGATGGAGATGATCCGACCGCGACCGCTCACCACGGCATTGGAGCGGGCGATGGCCGTCGCGAGCGCGGTGATGGTGAAGGCGTTCACGAGTCCGAGGGCGAGCACCAATGCCCCGGCGACCAGTGGCCCGAACGGCCACAGCGCGATCGGGAGCGCGACGATGCCGATTCCGAGCAGCGCCATCGTCATCAGGCCGGTGACACCGAGTGTCGGCGAACGGTCGACGATCGAGCCGCGCCCGCCACCGCTCATGGGTGACCATCCGTGACGATGGCGGGCGTGGCCATCGGATGGATCGAGCAGAAATCACCTAGCATCTGCGAGAAGTATGTCAGGGACCGATCACGCCGCTGGACAGACACCGCCGCAGTGGTGGCGGGGTCTCGATCCGCGGCGTTGGTCGCTCGGCGCGAAGATCGGCGTGACGCTCGTGGTGGCCACGCTGGCCCCACTGGCGGTGCTGGCGCGATCGAGTCTGGGGGTCAGTCGTTCGGCGGTGGAGACCGCACAGCTCGATTCGGTGGAGGGTGCCGCCCAGGTGGCATCGAGTTCGGTGGCCGAATATCTCCAGGGAGCCCTGGCGCGTGCCGATCAGGCGGCGACACGGCCCGATGTGGTGCAGTTCATCACCCGCGGCGGCGACGTCCCCGATCTCGAGGGTGAACTCGCCGCCAGCGATGTGCGCGCCATCGGCGTGTTCGATCGACTCGGCACCCCGCTCGAGGTGCGCTCACCGCTCGATCGGGTGGACTTCGGTGCCGATCGCATCAACTGGTTCTTCCCGGCGGTCACCGGACGCCTCACCACCGGCAAAGTCCGTTACAACCTCGAATCACAGCTCAGCACGCTGACACTCGCTGCGCCGGCGCGGCCTCCGGGCGCTGCGGTGGTCGGGGTGGTCGCAGTGCAGATCAGCGGTGCCGACATGCTGTATGCGCTGCATTCCGCCCCACTGTCCGCCGGCGGCCAGACGGTCGTGATCGACGACACCCAGACCGTGGTGGTGGCCCGCGATTCGCGCCTGGTTGGTGAATCGCTCAGCGATCTCGGCTTGGACTCACTCGCCGAGATGATCGCCGGGGAACCCTCGGGATCGGTTCCCGGTGTGGTGCTGCGAGACCGTGGCGCCCAAGTGATCGGCTGGAGTCCGGTCAATGACCAACTCACCGCGATCGTCACCCAACCCGAGGCGGTGTTCCTCGGCCCGATCGACCGTCTCGCGTCGCGGGTGT
>SKFX01000043.1 GCA_007117775.1 Ilumatobacteraceae bacterium | reverse complement strand
TCGACCCGCCCCGGATCACGACGGTGTCTGGCACCTGTCCGCCGATGTACTTCGGTGGATTCTCCGATCACGCGAAGGACGTCGCCGCCCGCCATGGCGATGTGTTCTTGACCTGGCCCGACACCGTGGAGGGGGTGCGCGCCACCGTTGCAGAGATGGAGTCGCGCGCCGCGGCCCACGGCCGTTCGCTGAGATGTGGTCTGCGGGTGCACGTCATCGTGCGCGAGACCGAAGCTCAGGCACGCGACGCGGCGGTGCGTCTGGTGTCGAGGCTCGATGATGCCACCGGTGCGGCCATCCGCTCGCGTTCGCTCGATGCGGCATCGGTGGGGGTGCAGCGCCAGGCACAACTGCGTGAAGAGTCCGATGCCGACGGCTACGTCGAGGACCAGCTGTGGACCGGGATCGGGCGGGCGCGCAGCGGAGCTGGTGCTGCGATCGTCGGCGACCCCGACCAGGTGCTCACCAAGCTCGAGGCCTACCGCGACGCCGGGGTGGGCGCGTTCATCCTGTCGGGATACCCCCATGATGACGAATGTGAACGCTTCGGCGCCTTGGTGCTCGACCAGCTCGACCACGCACCGATCACACCCGTTGCCTGATCGCCGATCCGCCGACGACGAGGCCGGTCAGGACCAGATGGCGAGGCGCGTCTCAGGGTCGAAGAAGTGCATCTGCTCGGTGTCGACTGCGATCTCAGCGGTCTCGCCCATGCGGACCCTCGACCGAGGGTTGAACCGGCCGACGGCATTGGCAGCGCCCTCGATCCCGCGCTCGGCGGGCGCATCGGGATCGCCGGAGTCGACCACTTTGGCGTCGATCGAGAAATGCACCATCAGTTCCGAACCGAGCGCTTCGATCAGCGATACCGGTGCGGTGATCCTGCGTTCGGCGGGCACCTCGGTCTCCATGGCGACATCCTCGAAGTCCTCGGGGCGGATCCCGATGATCACCGGTCGATCCGCATAATGGCGCAATGCCGGGCGTGTCGACAGCACCGTCGGGGCCAGCACCACCGACTGTGACCCGATGGTGACCATCGCCTGTTCACCCTCGATGCGCAGTGCGGCTTCATAGAGGTTCATCGACGGTGAGCCGATGAAGGCGGCGACGAAGACATTATCGGGCCGGTCATAGAGGGTCTGGGGCGTGTCGACCTGCTGCAGGTAGCCGTCCTTGATGACCGCCACCCGGTCGCCCATCGTCATCGCCTCGACCTGGTCGTGGGTGACGTACATCGTCGTGACACCGAGCTCGCGCTGCAATGCGGCGATCTCGGCGCGCATCTGCACCCGCAACTTCGCATCGAGGTTCGACAGGGGCTCATCCATCAAGAACGCGGCGGGCTGGCGCACGATGGCGCGGCCCATCGCGACACGCTGGCGTTGACCACCGGACAATTGGCCGGGTTTGCGGTCGAGATTGGCCTCGAGTTCGAGGATCGACGCCGCCTTGCGCACCCGGGCATCGATCTCATCTTTGGGGACTTTGGCAAGCTTGAGGGCGAAGCCGATGTTGTCATACACCGACATATGCGGATACAGCGCATAGTTCTGGAAGACCATGGCGATATCGCGGTCCTTGGGCTCGACATCGTTGACCAATCGCTCGCCGATCCTCATCTCCCCCGAGGTGATCGTCTCGAGACCAGCCACCATCCGCAACGCAGTTGATTTACCGCATCCCGATGGTCCGACGAGGACCAGGAACTCCTGATCCTCGATCTTCAGATCGAGGTCATGGATCGCTTGGAATCCATTGTCGTAGACCTTGTTGATCTGGGAGAGTTCCACCGTTGCCATCGTCGCCTCCGTCGCAGAGAGTTGCGCCCCTTCAAACCCTAGTCTGCCCGGCGGCGCCGTTCAGTCCCGAGGGCCTGCAGCATCTGTCAGACCTCAGGTGCCGGCGACGAAGAATCGACGGCCTGAGACCTCCTCGGCGACGATCCGCACAACGCGGTGTTTGGGGCCCGAATGCCACGGGAAGATCGGCATCTCATCGGTGTCGAACACGCCGTGGATGCTCTCGACCTCATGGGCCTGGCCCTTCAGCACGACGCTCCACGCCTCCCCGGCGATCGGGTCATAGCCGTCGATCTCGAACGCCACCGCTGTGCCGAGCACCGCGGCGGCGAGCTTGGTCCCCTCTGCGGTGCGGAACACCACCGAGGGCGCTCCAGCGGAGTGGTCGACGGCATAGTTCACCGGAAAGACGTCGGGATGGTTCATGATCGCCACCGCGACCCGGCCGACCGCTCCGCCGACGCGGACGTTGTCATCGAGCAGCGCCCAACTCTCTTCGGCGCTGAGTTCGACCATGCCCTCTGGAGTTGCCATGACTCCAGCGTACTGTCTCGGATCCGACCGTCGATGAGCCGACCGCCGATAGCGTCGTGCGGGTGAACAAGATGAAAACCCGCCTGCGGGCCCTCGGACTATTGGATCGCACCTTCGCCGTGGCCACCGACGATGAATTGCTCACACTGGTCGCTGGCCTCGACGACGATCACCGCGAGGGGCTCGAGCGCCTCGTCGGCACCGGGATCGACGCCGGTGACGAACATCGCGATGAGACCGTCACGGCGCTGCGCACCGCAATCGCCTCGGGCCGTCTCGACGGGGGGATGGAGGGTGTCGCCATCATCCTCACCGATGCCTGTCTGTCCGATTGCATCGAGCAGCTCGGCGATCATGCCGATCATCCGACCGGCGAACAACTGCTCGAGGTCACCCCTGGCCTCATCGAACGTCACGGACTCGCAGCGACGCGCATCATGCTGGCCGCCACGGTGGCCGGTGAGGCGCCGGCATCACCCATGATCCGCGATCTGCTCAAACACGATGAGACGCTGGCGCTGCCCGAGGTGGAGGCCAAGCCGTTGATCCCGGCCAAACCCGCTGCGACCACCGATGATGCCGAGCGGGCTGCCGTCAAGGAACGTCGTCGCCAGGTGCGCGATGCCCGACGCGCCGAACAGCAGGCCCGCCGCGAACAGTCTCGTCGCGACCGCAAACGCGCCTGATCTCGCCGGACGCCATCGCATGGCGATCATCACGGCTGACCCGTCACGTCGTTCACATGGTGCGGAGCGGTGCAGAGGGTTCGGTCTCTGAGGTCGACGGAGGCGCCCGGACGACCCTGGTCCACAGCACGACGAGGCCGACCATCGCCATCACCACACCCATCGCGAAACTCGACCGCTTGCCCAACAGTTGGCCGACACCTGA
The DNA here is from genome assembly GCA_007117775.1 of Ilumatobacteraceae bacterium. Taxonomy (GTDB): domain Bacteria; phylum Actinomycetota; class Acidimicrobiia; order Acidimicrobiales; family Ilumatobacteraceae; genus CSBr16-110. Next base: position 6,377 of record SKFX01000043.1, on the reverse strand, counting down.
CAGCATCAACCCGCCGACCACCGAGCCGGCCTCGAAGAACATGGTGAACGAGGCCATGGCGCGGGCCCGCTCATCGTCTCCGACACCATTGGCGACGATCGCCATCAAGGAGGGATACAGAAATGCCATCCCGACAGCGATCACCAGCGTTGCGGTCCACAGCCCGCGGACCGTCGGCACCGATGCTGCGATGGCGAGTCCGATCCCCATGGTCACCAGCGCGAAGGTCACGGTGCGCGCCACCCCCAAGCGTTCGGGCAACGTCGCCGCCGACAGTCGCAAAACCACCGACAGCACGCTGTAGGCGGCGAACAACGCCGCTGCCCCGCCGAGGCCGACCTCGCGCGAGTACTCGGGCAGGAAGGCCACGAACGCCGTATAGGCCGCGATCCCCGATGCGAGGACCAGTCCGGGCCACAGCGCAGCCCGATGGATGAGCACCATGGTCATCGGCCCGCGGATCCGTCGGGTGTCGACCCGGCCGGGAATCGCGATGACCAACAATGCAGCGACCACCGCCACCGCACCGGCGGCGATGAAGGTGCGTCCATAGCGGTCGTCTCCGGTCAAGGTCTCAGCGATCGCCGGGCCGATACCGATCCCACCGAAGACCGCAACCGAGAAATAGCTCGCTGCCTCGGCACGCCGATGCGCCGGGGCGAGATCGGCGATCAGGCTCGCGCCGCCGACGAACAATGCGGCCTCGCCGACCCCGGTGAAGGCCCGCAGCACCAGTACCTGCCAGAGCGCATCGGTGAGGCCGAGCGATCCTCCGGCCACCGCAACGATGGTGGCCCCAACCATCATCATCGGCCGGCGACCGAACCGATCCGCCGACCATCCGATCAACGGTCGAACTGCGATCGCCGCAGTGGCGAAACCGGCCACCGTGAGACCGACACCGAACTCGCCGGCACCGAGTTCGTTCTCGACATAACGCGGCACCGAGACCACGAGCATGCCGACATACACGAAGAACGCAAGGGTCGCGCCGGTGACTGCGACGAACGCTCCGGTCACCAGCCGCGGACGGCCACCGGGGGCGGCTCGCGCTTGAAGGGGTGCCCCAGTCCCATCGGCCGTCACCGGCCGGTGTCGAGGTGACGAGCCATCCTCGATCGGATCACCGGGTGCCGAGTCATCGGATTGTGGGGCGCGCGGCGACGACGGGGGGTGGTCCACAGGCTGTGCAACCGCTCGACCGGGCGAATATTCCCCGGCCCTCAGACCCGTACGACCGACACCGATACCGACAGGACCTGCGATGAGGCCGGGCCGATGACGACACCGCGCACCGGGGAGACATCGGCGAAGTCGCGACCCCAGCCCACGGTCACATGGCGGCGGACCGGGAGATGGTCATTGGTCGGATCGAAATCCACCCAACCTGACTCGCCGGCCCAGACCGACACCCACGCGTGTGACATGTCAGCACCGGCGAGGCGCGGCTGGCCCGGTGGCGGATCGGTCTCGAGATATCCGCTCACATAGCGCGCCGGCAAACCCAGTGTGCGCAGACATCCGACGGCGAGATGGGCAAAATCCTGGCAGACACCCCGACGCTGCGCGATGACGTCGCCGAGCGGTGTCGACACGTCGGTGGCCGCCGGATCGAAGGTGAACTCGGTATGGATCAGATGGCAGAGCGCACGCGCCCCGTCGATCACTCCGATCCCGGGCCCGAACGCCCGGGTGGCGAGCAGATGCAGTTGCGGGCCGTGGGCGATGAGATCCACCAGCTGCGATGAACCGCGGAACATCCCGATCTCGAGTGCGTCGGCACCGTCGAGATCGGCGGTGCAATGCGCGAGTTGCTCCCAGTCGACGCCAGCGTCGAGATCGGGCCCGGTGATCAGATCGACCTCGCTGAGGGATCGGACCATGAGCGAGGTGTGGGGCCGATGGACGGCGAACTGCACGACGCGGTTGCCGAACAAGTCGGTGAACTCGTCGAACTCGGCGGGTTCGGGGTCGATCTCCAATCGGGAGTCGACCACGATCTGCGTCGCAGATGAGCGCGGCCGCAGATGCGCCACGGTGTAGCCGTCCACCATCGGCATCTCATAGGAGTACACGGTCTCGTGTTCGACCCGGTAGCGGGTGTGCTGGCCCACCGAGTCCACATCCGACGCGGTCATGTGGCCTCCGCCAACGGTGAGTCGCCGACACTGCCGGTCACCACCACCGGTGAGACCGGAGCGGCGAACCAATGCGCGCTCAACGCCCGGGAGAACTCCTCGAGCGTGGCCCGCACCGTCGGAATCAGTTCGACCAGGTCCAGGGCCAGGGCGTCGCGCGCCGAATGGGCCAGCATCGCCCCGGTCTGCCAACCGCTGGTCTCGGCATCAGCCGCCAACCGTTCGAGGCTGGCTGCCAACGAGCGCGGATTGCCCGCATCGCGCACCAGCAACGAGATCGCCGATTCCGGTTCGACATCGCTGCGATAACGGCGACGGTAGGCGACGAGGCTCTCATTGGATGCCAACAAGGCCTCCAGGATGCTCCGGTCGACCTCGTCGGCGGTGTCGATCCTGCCGGCGGTGTCACCTGTGCTGTCGCCCGGACCCCAGAGGGCCTCGGCCACCATGTCCAACAGCACCGATGCGCGCTCGAGCCGTCGGCCCATATCGCCGATCGACCACGCTGGCCCGCGTACCGTGCTCTCATTCCACAGTCCGGCCAGCGCGGCGAGATCGCTGAGCAGGGTGTCGAGATCATCGACCTGGGCGACGTGACGCTGCAGCGACAGCCGACAGCGGGCGATGCGCTCGAGCACCCGCCCGGTGGTCACCGAGAGGAACTCGCGCACTGAGACCGCTTCGGTCAACAGGCTCCCGATCTGGAATGCCATCGCATCACCGGCGCGCGATAGCTCGTCATAGAGCGCATCGATACCGGGGAGATCCGAGCGCGCATCGCGGGCACGTCGCAGCGCGCGCAAGAGATCCTGCACCCGATCGACCCAGATCCCGCCCTGCAGGCTCGCCAATCCCGGGTCTCGCTCATGGCGGTCGCTGATGACCCGCACGGTGCGCGCCAGGATCTCGACACGCTCGGCGGCGCGGTTCATCCAATACAGCGATGATGCGGCGCGCGTCGGCACCGACGATGCCAGGTCCACCTGTGGGAGCGGTGCGACGACCACCGGTGACAGGGTGCGACCGATCACCCAGACATCCTTCGCGACGCATGCGGTGGGGGTACGCGGGTCATCGCCGGGTGCCAGCACCCGACCGGTGCCACCGGGCAGCACCGCCACCTGGGCTGAGCCGTCGGCACCGCGCACCGCATAGAGCCGCACCACGACCGCTGCACCGCCGAGGCCATCGAGGTCATGGACCGGCGATGCCATGAAACGCTCATGGTCCACGCCGGAGTCCCCGAGGGACGACAACCGCAGCGAGCTACCGGTGACCGCCTCGGCTGCCTCGGACCACAGCGGTGCCAGCGACGGATCCTCGAGAACCCCCGAACCATGGGCATTGGCCAACACCACGCCACCGGATCGCACCGCCAACAGCAGTCCGGGCACCCCCGCCGATCCCATCGACCCGACCTCGAGCGGGTCGATACTGGCGCCCTCGAGACGGCGGTAGACGATATCGACCGGTTCGACTCCATCGAGGGTCCTGATCCACAGACGTCGCTGACGCACGACCAGGTCGGCCCCCTCGACGAGATGCACCCCCAACTGCACCGCCAGGTAGGAGTGGTCGATATATGAGGGGTGGTCGATCCCGCCACTGAACAACGCGGTGCGCGGGCTCTCGCGATCACTCAGGCTGGCCAATGCCCGACGCAACAGATCCGGGAACCGCATCAGCGATGCCACACCGGCCCCGGTATGCACCTCCCCGGTCACGCGTGCGATCACCGAGCGATCCAGGATCGCATAGCCGAGACCGGCGGGCGCATCGGTGAGGTCCTGGACCACCTGCCAGGAACCGTCGACAGTGCGGATCACATCGACGGCGTAGGTGGTCAGCCACCGTCGCGGCGGCGGCATACCGATCGCCGACATCCGATAGCGGGAACTGGCATGCAGCAACTCAGAGGGCACAACCCCGGTGGTGACGAGTCGGCGTTCACCGTACAGATCGACCAGTACCGCCTCGAGGGCCTCCATACGCTCTGCGACCGCAGCCGACAACCACTGGAACGATGCCGGGTCGAGGACCACCGGCAGCGGATCGAGTCGCCATGGTCGACTCTCGAGGCTGGCACTGCGGCCATCGGCGCGCACCGGGAGATCGTGGACGAGATGGCCGGCACCCTCGGCCATCAACAACCGATCAGCGGCACGCTGCCACTCATCGAGCGCTTCGAGGTTCAACAGTGCCGAGCGCAACCCCGGATCCCAGGTTGCGGTCTCGCCGAGCACCGGGTCATATGGGCGGATCATGCGGTCATGTCTCCATCTCTGGCCCGCGATGCACTGCCATCGCACCCTCGGGCGCCGGGTGACGAGATGATCGCCTCGGGATCGATCGACAGGTACCGCGATGCAATGGCATCGTTCAGCTCAGCGATCGCCGCTTGGACGCGGTCCATGGCAGCATCGAGCGCGGCACCGTCATCGGTGACGAGATCGCATGACATCAGCACCGAGTCCACCGCCCCGAGATGCCCGAGCACCGAATCGGGTTCGGGCAGGTGACCGAGCAGGGCGCGGATCTCATCGAGACAGGCGCGCACCGAGCGCGGGAACTGCTCATGGAAGAGCAGGAATCGAACCACATCGGGCCCCTCGATCGGGCCCGATACCGCCCGCTGGTACATCTGCAGCGCCGAAACCGACCGCAATGCGCCCATCCACTGCACCTCAGGATACTGCTCGATCGCCCCGGTCCCGCGCCGCTGCAGCTCCAGAAGTGTGGCGGCGCGCACCCCCACGACCCGGGTCGTCATATCAGCGCGTTCGATCAGGCGTCCGAGCCGCCACATCCAGAACGGATCGGATCGGGTCATCGTCGACTCGAGCACACCGTCGAGACGACGGCTCTCCTCGATGACCCGGCCCAAGAACCGGTCCCGGGTACGACGCCCGACGGCGCGCTCGGCCTCAGATTCGACGTACTGCCACAGCGAGTTCAGTGCGTACCAGCCCTCGCGCGGCACCACCTCGCGCGTCGTGCGCAGGTTCTCGCGCGCGTGCGCCACCGTGGATCGGATACTCCCCGGATTGTCCGGATCGGCCACGAGATACTCCACGATGTCGTGCTCACCACCGAGGCCGTGCTGATGATTCCCGGTCAGGGCCAGCAATGGCTCCCATCCGCTCGCGAGCCGTGCCGGGAGATCGACCAGCAGATCCCCATAGGAGCGGATGATGCGCGCCGAATCCTCGGCGCGCTCGACATAGCGAGCCCCCCACAGGATGCGATCGGCCACCCGAGCCAACAGCGCCATCAGTGCCCCCGCCCCGTATCGGACCCCGGCAACGGGTCGAGGATCCAGGTGTCCTTGCTCCCGCCGCCCTGTGATGAATTGACCACCAGCGACCCTTTGGGCAGTGCGACGCGGGTCAGGCCGCCCGGGGTCACATAGCTCTCAGCCCCGGTCAGGATGAACGGCCGCAGATCGACATGGCGTGCCTCGAGCGCCCCGTCGATCAACGTCGGCACGGTCGACAACGACAGGATCGGCTGGGCCACCCAATTGCGCGGATCGGCCTCGATCGCCTCGGCGGCGGCCTCGAGTTCGGCATCGCTCGCCCGATCACCGATCACGATGCCATAACCGCCGCTCTCATTGGCCGGTTTGAGGACCAGATCGCGCAGGTTCGCGAGCACCTCGTGACGCTCATCGCGATACATGCACCGCAGGGTGGGGACGTTGCGGACCATCGGCTCGGCACCGAGGTAGTAGCGGATCAGGTCCGGTACCCAGGCGTACATGACCTTGTCATCGGCAACACCTGATCCCGGGGCATTCGCGATGGCCACATTGCCCGCACGCCAGGCGCGCATCAAACCGGGCACACCGATCACCGAATCCTCGTTGAACACCTCGGGGTCCAGATACTCATCGTCGACGCGACGATAGATCACATCGACGCGCTCGAGACCATCGATGGTGTGCATGAACACCTCGTCATCGCACACGATCAGATCCTCACCCTCGACGAGTTCAGCGCCCATGCGCTGCGCGAGGAACGAGTGCTCGAAATACGCCGAGTTGAACACTCCGGGTGTCAGCACCGCGATCGTCGGTCGCGCGGCGGTGCTCAATGAACCGAGCACCCGGTTCAGTTCATCGGTGTAGCCATCGACCGGCCGGATGGACTGACGGGCGAACACCTCCGCGAAGGCCCGTTTGGCGACCGCTCGGTTCTCGAGCACATAGCTGACACCCGACGGGATCCGCAGATTGTCCTC
>SKFX01000062.1 GCA_007117775.1 Ilumatobacteraceae bacterium | reverse complement strand
GGAGGAACGACCGCTGAAGGCATCCATTTGGGCGCGATGGCCGGGAGCCTGGACTTGATCCAGCGCTGTTACACGGGGATCACGGCTCGAGGTGGTGTGCTGTGGCTCGATCCGCTGCTGCCGCCCGAACTCGGTCGTATGGCGCTCGACGTTCGGTTCCACCAGCACTGGATCCATCTGGAGTTCACCCGCACCGCTGTCGAGGTGTCGATCGCAGGACGGCCACAGGGTTCGGTGGCGATCGGGTACCGCGGTGAAGTCCATCACCTCGATGCCGGCACCTCAGCGCGATTCGGCTCCTGAACCCGTCACCACCGGTTGTCGAGGAAGTCGATGAAGTGCTCCACGACGGTGTCGTCCACGGCCACGAGATGCTCGGGTTGGGGATAGGCGCCCGATTCGACATCGGCAGCGAACTCACCGAACGCATCGACGCGTTCGCGCTGGAGCCGCTCGAACTCGGTTGCGAAATCACGGTAGACCTTGGCGTGGCGCGGCCGGTGGCCGCGGGTGTAGCCGAGCACATCGCAGGAGAACAGGTACTGGGCGTCACAGCCGGTGCCCGCCCCCATCGACATCAGCACCAGCGAGGTGCGCTTAGACAGAGCGGTGGCGATGGGCTCGGGAACGACTTCGATCTCAGCCGCGAATGCACCGGCCTGTTCGAGTGCGCGGATCCCAGCAGCGATGCCGATCGCTGAGTCGAGGTCTTTGCCCACGGCACGGAACCCTCCGGTCCAGGTGCGTCGCGACGGGATCAGGCCGACATGGCCCACGATCGGGATTCCCTCGGCGGACAGCCGGGCGATCACCTCAAAGCTGGCGGCGCAGTAACAGGCGTCGGCGCCGAGGCGCATCGTGTCGTGGCCGGCGCGCAGGTACTCATCGGTGGTCGCCAGCACGCCGTAGGGGAGGCCGACCTGCACGAAACAGTCCCCGGCCGCGTCGCGCATCTCCGAATCCCACAGGTGTGCCTCGATCGAGAGCACGTCGATCCCGGCCTCGGCACACGCGCGGGCTTCATCGGTGTTCTCGACATAGATCATGGTCATCTGACGGGTGCCCTTGAGCGCCCGCAGATCAGCCACGGTGGGTCGGGTTCGGTTCATGATGGTCCCTCTCGATTCTGTGGGTCGGCCCCGGTGGGCGATGCGAACCGATCATGACATCTCGACATGGGTGCACTTGCAACTCTGCTGAGGCGTGCACCGCTCGGCTGATGTGGTCTCTGAGGAGCGTGCGTGGGCGTGTTCGCTACTGTTGGCGCCATGTCATGGTCACCGGCGACGCTGCGCGCGATCGGGCAGGCCGAGAGCGCGGCGGCTGAAGGGCGTCTGAGCTGCTGGCGCGCCGTTGCGGTCCTGGGATCGCTGCTGCTGATGGCGGGCACGGTCACCGGTTGTGCTGGATCCGATTCCGCCTCGCCCGATACCGGATCGGGTGCGCGGGCCGAGACATCACCAGATGTCAGAGTGTCGAGCATCTCTGGGGACCAGACGCAATTGATGGATGCGGCCGTGGCCCTGCGGGCCCAGCGATGTCGTGCGATCCCCGATGTGGGGGTCGGTCTGATCATCGAATCTGGCCGGGTGCTGACCGCAGCCCATGTGGTGGCTGGCGCGACGTCGATCACCGTGACCAACGGCGATCGTGAGGTCCCCGGAGAGGTGCTCGCATTCGATCCGACCCAGGACCTCGCAATCATCGGCGTGGCAGCGGACCTCGGGTCGCCGATCCCGCTGGCCAACGCTGCTTCGGAGTCGCTCGGCGCCGCCACCGGTCATATCGCTGTGTTCCGAGACGGCGAGATGGAAGTGCGCACCGCAACGATCGTGCGTCGCGTTGCGATCACCACCGAAGACATCTACCGCTCGGGTCGGCACCGCCGACTTGGATATGAGATCGATGTGCCGATCGAGTCCGGCGACTCGGGTTCGGTGGTGGTCGTCGACGGTGACGCAGTGGCCGTCATCTGGGGCCGAGCGCGCCATGACCCGCGCCGGGTCTGGGCGACCGATGCGATCCGCTCAGTGTCGCTGCTCACCGAACAGTTGGCGGCGGGTCAGATCGATGATGCGATCGATCTGACCCGCTGTTCATGACGCTGCGAATCTGCGCTGGTCGATCGGCCGGTGTCCGTTGGCGAGTTGTTCGTCGCCAGCGATTACGCTCGCACTGTTTCCACCAAGGGGCAGCGATCACACCAGACATCGTTATCCCACATCCACCACCCGGTGCACAGACCGTGTCGATTGCGGTGTCCGCCATGATCGATACGGAGTGCTCCGGGCCAGTTGACATCAGGAGTCATCGATGAGTTTCTTCACGAGTGTGACCGAGCCGATTCGCTATGAGGGGCCGGAGTCGGACAATCCGCTCGCGTTCCGTTGGTACGACGCCGAGCGGGTGGTCGCAGGCCGCACCATGGCCGAGCATCTGCGGATGGCCACCGCCTACTGGCACAGCTTCAACTGGGACGGGTTTGACATCTTCGGGCAGGG
>SKFX01000210.1 GCA_007117775.1 Ilumatobacteraceae bacterium | reverse complement strand
GCCGAGGCGGCCGCCCGGCCCAAGCCGAAGCTCGATTATGACGTCGGCGAGAGCGTGCGGGTGCGCGAGGGTCCGTTCGCGGATTTCTCCGGCGAGATCGCCGAGATCAATGCCGATCACATGAAACTGAAGGTCCTCGTCAACATCTTCGGGCGAGAGACGCTCGTCGAGATGGACTTCAGCCAGGTGGCCAAGCTCTGATCACCGCCCATCGAGCGATCATCCCAATCAGTCGAACAGAACGAAAGAGTCATCATGGCAAAGAAGAAGTTGGCGGCCCTCGTCAAGATCCAGATCCCCGCCGGCAAAGCCAGTCCCGCCCCGCCGGTCGGCACCGCCCTCGGCCCGCACGGCATCGCGATCATGGACTTCGTCAAGGCCTATAACGCCGCGACCGAGAACCAGGCCGGCACGATCATCCCCGTCGAGATCTCGATCTATGAGGACCGGTCATTCGACTTCATCTTGAAGACGCCGCCCACCCCGGTGCTGCTGCGTCAGAAGGCCGGGATCGAAAAGGCTGCCAATGCCCCCGGGCGCGAGACCGCAGCGTCGGTGAGCGAAGCCGATGTCGAGGAGATCGCCAAGATCAAGATGCCGGACCTGAACACCGATGACCTCGAGGCCGCCAAGATGCAGATCCGCGGAACGGCGCGCTCGATGGGCATCGAGGTCCGCTGAGCGATCGCTCCATCAGCGCCGATAGCGTCGCTGACAGCGGATCGGCGGTCCGCGACCGAACACCAGATCAGTACACGACACTGCGCAGACCGGGAGCACCTCGCCCGGCGCGCCGACACCAGTGAGGGAGACAGATATGTCAGGCAAGAAGTATGAGGCCGCGCTCGCCCAGTTCGATCGCGACCAGTTCTACCCACCGACCGAGGCGCTCGGTTTGGTGAAGTCGATGGCATCGGCCAAGTTCGACGAGACCGTGGATATCGCCATCCGGCTCGGTGTGGACCCTCGTAAGGCCGATCAGATGGTGCGCGGCACCGTCGCGCTGCCAGCCGGTACCGGCACCGCGGTTCGCGTGGCGGTCTTTGCCGCCGGTGAGGCTGCGCAGCAGGCCCGTGATGCCGGGGCCGATATCGTCGGCGCCGATGATCTCGCCGAGGCCATCGAGGGCGGCCAGATCGAATTCGACCTCGCGATCGCGACTCCGGACCTGATGCCCCTGGTCGGTCGTCTCGGCCGTGTGCTCGGCCCGCGCGGTCTGATGCCGAACCCCAAGACCGGCACCGTCACCACCGACGTCGCCAAGGCGGGCGGGGAGTTCAAGGGCGGCAAGGTCGAGTACCGGACCGACCGCTACGGCAATGTCCATGTGCGTCTCGGCAAGGTCAGCTTCGATGCCGCTGCGCTCGAGGACAACTTCCGTGCCGTCATGGACGAGATCCAGCGCGCCAAGCCGGCCTCGTCCAAGGGTCGGTATCTGAAGAAGGTCACGGTGTCATCGACGATGGGCCCCGGCGTCAACGTCGACACCTCGCGCCTTCGTCCCGAGACCCCCTGATCCGAATCGTTTCGTCGGACTCGGCGAAGACGAGCGGTGACGATGTCGGTGGAGTTGACCTGCCCCACCGATAACGTGTCGCCGCAATCCAAACAGAGTGCTCGCCACAGACAGCCGGTCCGGTTCGCCGGATAATCGATCGCTCGATCCGCTGCCACAGCGTCGTCGATCGGCCAGCCGAGGTGCATGCCAACCGCTCGCTCCGACCAGTCATCTGGTCGGAACCTGTCGATGGTGTCACCGTCCCGGTCGGGATATGTGAGCACCACGACAACAAGAGAGGAGGTGTGCACCATGACAGACTCAGAGACCGGATCCGACAGGACACCGCGACCCCACAAAGTGGAGACGGTGGCCGAGATCGTCGAGAAACTGCGGTCGAGCCAGGCGGTGTTCGTGAGCGAATACCGCGGGTTGACCGTGACCGAACTGGCGCAACTGCGCAACGATCTGCGACCGACTGAGACCGAACTCAAGGTGTACAAGAACACCATGGTCCGTCGGGCCGCCGCGGAGACGGGCAACGATGCGTTGGCCGAATTCCTGGTGGGGCCGACAGCGCTCGCATTGGTCTCGGGCGATATCGCCGGTGCCGCGAAGGCGCTCATCGAGACCTCCAAGGCCAACCCACTGCTGGTGGTCAAGGGTGGAATGCTCGGTGAGGACCTGCTGAGTGCCGCCGATATCAAGACCCTGGCAACGCTGCCGTCGCGCGAGGAGTTGCTGGCCAAGATGGCCGGATTGCTCCAGGCTCCGATGGTGGCGACCGCCGGCCTGCTCCAGGCCATGCCGCGCAACTTCGCGTATGGCCTCTCAGCGCTGATCGCAGACCGCGACGCCGCCTGACCCATGACCCAATCGGACTGAGCGGCCTACACCGCCGATCGGTTCATTCACGTTCACCATTCACGTTCACCATTCACGTTCATTAGGAGAGACACATGTCCACTTCAGAGATTCTCGACGCCATTTCCAACCTCACCGTCAT
>SKFX01000181.1 GCA_007117775.1 Ilumatobacteraceae bacterium | reverse complement strand
CGGGACGGCTTCTGAGACATCGGCCGGATGGGTGAACTCGCGCAGCGTGGCTCCGACGATCATCTCGACGTCGACGCCGAGCATCCGCGCCAGGGACTGATTGGCGTCGACGACGCGGCCATCGTCGAGGCGAACGAGCGCCATCCCGGTCGGTGCCGAATGGAACGCCTGGGCGAAACGCCGACGGGCACCCTCGAGCGCACTCAAGCTGCGTTCGCGTTCGGACACATTGCGGATCCGGACCACATAGCGGTCATCGTCACCGTCGAGTTGTTCGCCGATGCCGGCGACGGCTCCCATCGGGGCGCGATGGGCACTGCATTCGAGGGTGTAGTCGCGCTCGGTGGCACTGCGGACCAACAGCGGTTCGGGCTGCTGGCCGCGCCGGACCCGCTGCCACCATGAATCCAATCCGACCTCGAACCCGTCGAGATCGCCGAGCAGGTCATCGAGCCGCAATCCGATCATCTCGGCGGCCGGGACCGAGACGAGGCGCGCACTGGTCGCATTCGCGGCGATCACCACCGCCTCGTCATCGACCAACAGCACCGCATCGGGCAGCGCGTCGATCAACCGGCGCATCTCGGCCACACTTTCGGCGTTCACCGAACGGTGCCGGCGCGCCACGTTGCGACCGGCCGGTCGGGTGCTGATGATCACGACCGTCGCCGCCGCGGCGACCAGGACCACGAACCACCAGAACGTCGGCATCAGCCGGTGTGCCCCGCATACCAGGCGTCGAGCCGGCGGCGGGCCTCATCGACACCGACGAGCCCCTCCTCGAGGCGCACCTCCATCAACATGTCCATCGCCTCGCCCACCAGCGGGCCCGGTGCCAGACCGAGGTGTTCCATCACCTCGCGGCCGTTCAGTTCGGGTCGCAGCGCGGCGAGTTCCTCCGCCGCCGCCAATTCATCGATACGCGCCTCCAACTCGTCCATCCGGCGAGCCAGCACCCGGGCTTTGCGTTCATTGCGCGTCGTGCAGTCACAGCGCGTCAGCACGTTCAATTCACCCAGCACATCACCGGCATCGCGCACATAACGCCTGACGGCGGCATCGGACCAGCCGAGGCGATAGGTGTGGAAGCGCAGATGCAATGCCACCAACTCGACGATCGCCTCGATATCGGCATTGGAATAGCGCAGTGCCTCGAGTCGTTTGCGGGTCATACGCGCCCCGACGACATCGTGATGGTGGAAGGTCGTGCCCTTCTTGGGCTGATAGCCGCGGGTCTTGGGTTTGCCGATGTCGTGGAACAGTGCCGCCAGCCGGGTGATGCGGAAATCGAAGTCACGTCGGTGATCGGGCCATTCATGGGGTGGCCGGATGTTCTCCACCACCGCCAGGGTGTGGGTGAGCACGTCCTTGTGGCGGTGGATCGGGTCGTGTTCGAGACGCATGGCGGGCAGTTCGGGCAGGAACTGGTCTGCGAGTCCGGTCTCCACCAAGAACCACAGTCCGGCGCTCGGATGATCGACGGTGATCAGCTTGTCGAGTTCGTCGCGGATGCGCTCGGGCGACACGATGGCGAGTCGCGGTGCCATCTCACGCACCGCCTCGAGCAGTGCCTCATCGGGCTCGAGGCCGTAGCCGGCGATGAAACGCGCCGCGCGCAGCATGCGCAGCGGATCGTCACTGAAGCTGATATCGGGCCCGAGCGGTGTCCGCAGCACCCGGCCGGCGAGGTCGGCCACACCGCCATAGGGATCCACCAGACTCGGCTGGTCACCAGATGCCACATCGATCGCCATGGCATTGACCGTGAAATCGCGCCGAGCCAGATCGTCCTCGAGACGGTCACCGAAGGTGACCTTCGGCTTGCGGGAGTCATCGGTGTAGGCCTCGGAACGGAACGTCGTCACCTCATAGATCCGCTCATCACCGGTGGTGGGATCGATGTGCTGGGCGCCGATGGTGCCGAACCGCTCACCCTGGGTCCAGATCGCATCAGCCCAGCCGCGCAGCGCCGCTTTGATCTGATCGGGCCGGGCATCGGTGGTGAAGTCGAGATCGAAGCGTTCGTTCTCGGCGGCCACCAGCAGATCGCGTACCGATCCCCCGACCAGATAGAGCTGATGGCCGGCATCGGCGAAGCGCCGCGCCAGGGGCGCGACCTCTTCGAGCACCGGTGCGAACCGCTCGGGAACCATCAGCATCCAAGACTAGGTGGTGTGCCGTGGGACGTAACGTCTCACCGTCGCGGTGACGGCCACCGGCGACTTCTTCACCGATACCGTGCACAGATGGCGTCGGTGAGACTGTCGAGAGGTGTTCGCATCGGCACCTGGCCCCATGACGCCACCGTCGCGCTGATCACCCAGCGCGACCACACCGAGACGGTCGACCCAGACGACCTGCGCGGCGCCATCGCGCAGGCGCGCCGCGATGGTCTGCACGCGGTCCGCACCAGCGCACTGCTCGAGCCATCGGCCACCGTCGCCGCTGACATCGGGTTCGGGTGCATCGACACCCTGGTGCTGCTCGCCCGCCTCATCGACACCGG
>SKFX01000081.1 GCA_007117775.1 Ilumatobacteraceae bacterium | reverse complement strand
TGCGGCACGCTGTCGCCGCGAACGTCTGCGATCCGACCCAGCGCTCGGACCACCGCCGCTGGCACCCTGACGCGAGCCACCGGCGCCCGTCGGGTTGCCACGACCGCTGCGCCCCTCTGAGCCCGAGCGGCGCTGCTGGCCGGATCCGCCCGGACCACGCGATTTGCCGGCAGTGCGCGGCGGCTGATGCCCACTGGGCTCGCGGCGGCGCTTCGGCGGAGCCGCCGGATCGGCCGCGGCACCGCGGAGCTCACCGAGGAGGGCATCACCGGGCTCGACTCGACTGCGCTGCGGTTCGATCCCGGCGCGTCGAGCGAGCGCGTCGACATCGCGTCGCTGCACGGGTGTGATGATCGTGACCACCACACCACCGGCTCCGGCACGCGCCGTACGACCCGACCGGTGCAGGAACGCCTTGTGTTCGGCGGGCGGATCGACATGGACCACGAGCTCGATATCGTCGACGTGCAGGCCACGCGCTGCGATATCGGTGGCGACCAGCACCGGCGCCCAGCCGCTCGAGAAGTCCTCGAGGTTGCGGGTCCGAACGCTCTGGGAGAGGTTGCCGTGCATCTCGACACTGCGCACACCATCGGCGCACAACTGCTTGGTGAGTTTCTTGGCGCCGTGCTTGGTTCGGGTGAACAACAGTCGTCGAGCTGCACCCGAGGCCAGTTCACGCACCACCGCGGCCTTGTCGGTGGCGGCGACCTCCAAGAAATGATGGGCGATCTCAGGAACCGGTGACTCGGCCGGATCGACCGAGTGCATGACCGGATCGTGCAGGTATCGCTTGACGAGACCATCGATCCCGCGGTCCAGGGTCGCTGAGAACAGCAGACGCTGACCGGTGGTCGGGGTCTGTTCCAACAGTCGTTTGACGGCGGGCAGAAAGCCCAGGTCGGCGAGATGATCGGCCTCATCGAGCACGGTGATCTCGACACGGTCCAACCGGCAGTGGCGCTGTGCGATGAGATCCTCGAGTCGACCGGGGGTGGCGATGACCACATCGGCGGTGAGCAGGCCGCTGATCTGTGGGCCGGCGCCGACACCACCATGGACCACCACGACGCGCTGACGCATCGCATCGGCGATGGGTACGAGAGTGCGCGCCACCTGGGCGGCGAGTTCACGGGTCGGGACCAGGATCAGGCCCCGCGGTGCTCGTTTGGTCCGCGGTGATGACGACGCGGCCACCGCCACCGCGACCGGGATCGCGAAGGCGATCGTCTTGCCGCTGCCGGTGCGACCGCGACCGATGACATCACGGCCACCGAGCGAATCGGACAGTGTCGCGACCTGGATCGGGAACGGACGCTCGATCCCCGATGCGGCCAGGGAGGTGATGATCGGTGCAGGCACGCCGAGGTCGGCGAACGATGTCGGTGCGTCCGCCGGAACGGTGTCCGGCAGTGCTGAGATATCGGTGGGCGCGGCGTCGATGACGGGCGCGGTCACGGGAGGGTTCATGGAGTCTCTTTCTGTCAGGGCCGAACATGCACGGACCATGACTCATGGACTCCTGACACCACCATCGCGGTGTCGCACACTTGACCGGATCCCACACCGAGGTGTGGTCGGACCACCAGTATGGGGCGAACGGAGGCCGAAACCTCGTCACCGACCATCGACGGGGATCAATCGAAGCGTTCTCGCCAGGTGTGCGAGGGCTCGAAACCGACGAGTGTCCGGGCCCGCTCGTTGGCATAAAAGGTCTGGTGACCCTCGATCGGCCGGCGGATCGGCACCGTGGGATAGAAGCGTTCGATGACCTCAGCGCTCGTGATCGCGACCGAGGTGTCGTCATTGGAGACGTTGAACACCTGATAGCCGAGCCCATCGGTGAGGAGGCAGCGCTCGACCATCTGCGCGAGATCGCGGGCATCGATATAGGCGAAGATATTGCGACGCCGCAGTGCCGGATCGGCGACATACCGCCCGAAATCACGCTCGTACTCGTGGGGTTCGATGACGTTGTTGATCCGCAGTCCGTAGATGTCGATTCCGCTGCGGGCCTGGAACGAGCGCGCTGTGGCCTCATTGACGACCTTGGACATCGCGTAGGAGTCCTGCGGTACCGTCGCATGGTCCTCATCGACGGGCAGATACTCCGGCAGGATCTCACCGGCCGCGAAGCACACGCCATAGGTGGTCTCCGACGACGCGAAGATCACCTTGGCAATACCGAGCTTCACGGCGGCATCGATGACGTGGTAGGTGCTCATCACGTTCACCCGGTAGGTCTCGTTATCGGGCCGGATCAAAATCGCCGGCACCGCTGCGAAATGGACCACCGCGTCATAGCTCGGCACCGGGATCGGACCATCGCCGTCGCGATCGGGAACAACGTCGAGTTCATCATGGCCGGCATAGCCCGACAATGCGTTGAACACCTGGCCGGCATCGGTGAGATCGACGCACAGATTGTGCACCTCCGGATGATCGAGTGGCACCAGATCCAGATTGGTGACCCGATGACCGAGACCGATGAGATGATCGACGGCATATCTGCCGGCCTTGCCGCTTCCTCCGGTGAACGCAATTCGCATACCCCGCAGCCTACGGCGATGCCGGCCATCGCTACCCTGTGGTGCGATGGCCGGCGATCGACTCTCGGTACGCGTCGGATCCGCCGTCGCCGAACTGCTCGACGATGAACCGATCGCCATCGCGCCGCTGTCCGGCGGAGATGTGGCACGGGCCATGCGCGTCGAACTCGCCAGCGGCAAGGTGGTGTTCGCGAAGACCCATGACCACCCGCCCGCCGGATTCTTCACGACCGAGGCAGCCGGCCTCAGGTGGCTGGCAGACGCCGGGGCCGTCCGGGTACCCGGGGTGCTCGCCGCGACCGACGGCGGTGGACCCCGAGATGACGGCCCACTGGCAGTGCTGGTCCTCGACTGGATCGATGAGGCATCCGCCGTCGCCGCCGTCGACGAGGCCGCCTTCGGCCGTGATCTCGCTGCACTGCACCGTGCCGGTGCACCGCACTTCGGCCGGGCCGACCGACGCCCGACCGGGAGCCTGCAACTGCCCAACGACCCGTGTGCGACCTGGGCCGAGTTCTTGGCGACTCGTCGACTGCTGCCACTGGTCCGGATCGCCCGGGACCGCCGGTCGGCGGAACCGTCGGTGCTGACAGCGATCGAACGGATCGCTTCGGACCTCGAAGGGTTCGGCGGTGCCGATGAACCACCGGCCCGGCTGCACGGCGATCTGTGGGCCGGCAATCGAGTCATCGATGCATCCGGTCACAGTTGGCTGATCGACCCAGCCGCCCACGGCGGCCATCGCGAGTTCGATCTGGCGACGATGCGCCTGTTCGGCGGATTCAGCGATGAGGTGTTCTCGGCCTACGCCGAGGTGGCACCGCTCAGCGACGGATGGCAACACCGGATCGCCCTGCACCAGCTCGCACCGCTGCTGGTGCACGCCATCCGCTTCGCGGGCCCGTACCGCGCCGCACTTCGAGCTGCAGTGGACTCACTCGACCGCCGCTGAACGCCATCGCCCGAGAGCGATGACGTCCCGCGACGGTCGGCTGTGAGCGATGCGGTGTGCTCAGTCCCGCCGAGCCAGCAGCCGCAGTCCGAAACCTCCGGAGATCAGACCGACCGCCAAGAGCCCGACCTGCCACGTCTCCGATCCCGTCACCGGGAGACGTGGTCCCGCCACCGGCGTCTGCAGCGTCGGAGATCCGGGGGTATCGAGCGGAGTCGGGCCGTCGGCCCCGGCGGGCACATCGGGGGTCACCGTCCCGGGCACACCGTTGAGCTCGAGGTCATCTGGAGGTGTCAGGTCTGGCAGCACCAGCGGGCCGGGAACGTCGGGAGTCGTCGTGGTCGGAAGATCCAACGGATCAGGCCCGTCGGGTTCCGTCGTGGTGGGGACCGTGGTCTCGGGTTCCGTGGTGGTGGGGACCGTGGTCTCGGGCTCGGTCGTGACGGGCGGTTCCGTGGTCGGTGGGATCTCGGGGCCGCACTTCGCGCCGGGCTCGAACAGCTCGGGGTGGGACTCGGGTGTCAGGTCGGGTCCGCTGGCTTTCGGGCTCTGCTTGTCGAGCGAGCCGTTGCCATCACTGTCCCACTTCAGGATCGCCGTGGTCTGGGCTCGGGGAGCCTCGACCCAGAACTCACCGTCGCCCGGGTTCATGGTCCCGCTGTAGGTGCCGGGAGCGTTGATCAGCTCCCACTTCACCGAGGCGTTTACGTCGACCGGGCGAATGCGCCAGGTGTTCGTGTCGTCCGGCGCGCAGTCCTGGTTGTAGGTGAGACCCAGCCGAGACTCAACCGGAGGAGGTGTCGTGTTGTCAGCCGTCGTCGTCGTTGGTGACACCAACGTGTAGATCACGTAGTTGCTGATATCGGCGTTCGGCGGGCTCCAATTCGGACCGGTCGTGAACGTTCCCCCAGCCCAAGCGGGGCCGGCGCCGATCACGCCGCTGTTCATCGCTGCGGCCTTGACACAGAACACGGTGCCGGCTGCGAAATCCCGACTCGGCCCCGACCCGGGGGTATCGGTCTTGATGCCCTGCCAGGTCTGGCCGTCGACGGTGACCGTGATTGGACAGTTACCACCCGGGCCGTCGGCCTCACCCGAGTCGGGGGAGCCCCGCAACTGGGTGATGGCCGCGACGGCTCCAACGGTGATGATGACTGCGCTGAGCGCAATGACCCATTTGCTCCTCATGGTGACTCCTCAGGGGTCGGGGGTTGGGTCAGGAGCACCGTACGGAACCAACAACCTCGCCTGTGGGCCGCGCGCCAGCCACATGGTGTTCACATCACAGCCAGATGACAGCCACATGGCAGTGCACACCGAGCGGTGCGCCACCGAGCAGCGTGCGCTCAGTCAGACGACGAGTCGCTGCGCACGATATAGCCGACTCCGCGTACGGTCTCGATCATCGCGGCGGCGTCCGCACCGAGCTTTCGTCGCACCGCTGACACGATGGCCTCGATGAGGTTCGGGCTGTAGTGGTCACTGCCGCGCAGATACCTCATCAGTTCGGGCTTATCGACCACTCGGTCACGGTTGCGGATCAGGTATTCGCACAGGCTGAACTCGCTCGCGGTCAGATCGGTCAATTGCGATCCGACATAGAGTCGACGTCCGGGCACATCGATGCGCACCGAGCCGGCGACGAGTTCGGGGCCGTGGTCCACGATCGACAGTGGCACGGGCCCGAGGACCGTCACCGGCCGAGCCGACTCGATCTGCGCGATCGTCTGTCCGACCTCGACCGGGACACCTTCCATCAACGTGACGTCGAATCCTGCTTTGGATAACTGCTGGGCAGCCATCTGCATCAGATTCGGATCGCCGCCGCTCACCAACAGGTAGCGGGTCCAGTCAGCCACCCAGAGCCCCTTCAGCGAACCCGAGCAGCGAGATCACCCAATCGCTGTGCTCGTCGCCGGCCACGCGGTTCGCGGGCCACACAGGTCGGGCGCCGGACAACGGTTCGCCAACACCTCGATGCGGCCTCATCGAGCCGAGCCTAAGCGTGGCCTCAGCGACCGGACAGGGTGATCAGCAGTTCAGCAGCACTTCGAAAGCATTTACGCAGACTCGCTCATCGGGCATCGCTCGATGAGGTGCCGCTCAGCGGCGGGGTCGAGCGCATCGGTGCACCTCGATGCCGTCGAGGCCGCCGATCTCGACCGCACCGTCGCTCACATCCACGCTGAACTGACGCCCGGCGATCGAGATCCCCGAGACGGCCAGCCGGTTGATACCGGCGGGCAGATGCGGATCCAGCCAGACCTCGTCATCGGACGATGCCGGATCCAGACCCAACATGACCCGCAACCACAACAGCGGCGATGCCGCCGCCCAGGCCTGGGGGGAACACGATGATGGATATGGTGCCGGTACACCGAGATGGTCGCGATCGAACCCGGCGAACAGCTCAGGCAACCGGTAGCCCATGGCGCGGGCGACGTCGAGTTGCGCGGCGATGATGCGATTCGCACCGTCGCGTTCGCCGTAACGGGCGAGACCAGCCGCGCAGATGGCATTGTCATGGGGCCAGACCGACCCATTGTGGTAACTGACCGGGTTGTAGAACGGCATGGCGGCAGACAATGTGCGCACACCGAACCCGGTGAACACCTCATCGGACAACAGATGCGCGATGACCGATGGTGCCCGGTCATCATCGACGATGCCGGTCCACAGACAGTGGCCCACATTGGACGCCACCGATGCAACCGGACGTTTATCGCCGTCGAGCGCGAGGGCGTAGGTGCCGAGCCCATCGACCCAGAACGCCTCATTGAAACGACGTTGCAGATCATCGGCGCGCGCCTGGTACCGCTCGACATCGCCCTCACCGGTGATCTTGGCCAATGCGGCGCGCGCCCGGTAGGCGGCATAGACATAGCCCTGCACCTCACAGAGCGCGATCGGTCCGCGCGCCAGAGATCCATCGGCATGACGGATCGCGTCCCAGGAGTCCTTCCACCCCTGATTGATGAGTCCGTCGGGGTTCAGGCGCTCATATTCGACGAACCCGTCCCCGTCGCGGTCGCCACAGTCCTCGATCCACGCGAGCGCCCGATCCACATGGGGCAGCAGTCGAGCCGTCAGTTCATCGTTCACATTCCATCGGGCCAGTTCGGCCACCATCATCACGAACAACGGGGTCGCATCGACCGAACCGTAATAGCGCTCTCCCCCACCGAGCGCGAGGGCGTCGGCATGTCCGAACCGGATCTCATGGAGGATCTTGCCCGGCTCCTCCTCGGTGGTGGCATTGACCTCCTCACCTTGGAAACGGGCGAGGGTCTCGAGCACTCCATGCGCGATCGATGGATCGGCGATCAGCGTCATCCATGCGGTCAGGAGTGAATCACGACCGAACAGGGTCATGAACCATGGCGCACCGGCCGCCAGGATCGGAAGATCCGGATGGTCCGGGTCATGGATCCGCAACGCCCCGAGATCGCTCGCGGAGCGGGCGATCACCGCCGAGAGTGAGACCGAGTCGGTCTGGACCCGCGGAATTGTGGCGAACCAGCGCTCGAGCCGCTGGCGGGGCCCATGGGGTCGCGCCGCGCCGTTGAAGATCGGCTCGACCATCGTGCCCGACAGCACGACGGCCACTTCGACGGTCAGTTCGATCTCATCACCGGGCTCGATCGTCGCCTGCCAGCAGAGCCGACCCGGCAGCAGTGTCGCGGTGTCATCGGCGCTGATGACCACCTCGGTATCGCGATGGGCATCTTGATATCCGAACACCAGCGCCCGATCGGTGAGCTCGTGGACATGACGGCCGATGAGGCGCGGGATCCGGTGCGCTTTCACATCGAACAGGGTGACGAAATCGACATCGCAGTCGATCACTGCGACCACGCTCTGGGGTTCGAGGTGATGGTTCGAGATCGTGATCCGCTCTCGCATACCGCGGCTCAACTGTCGATGCCTGCGAACCACGAGATGGGCATCAGCCCCCTCTCCGTCGAGGCGCACCACCGAAACCATCTGGGCGGCGAAGGGTTCTGAGACCTCGACCACGAGCGGTTCGAGACCCGAGCCGTTCACGGTCATCTGCCAGCGCGAGAGCACCCGGGTGTCGAACATCAACAGACCATGGGAGTGTTCGGGATACATGTCCCCAGCACGATCGCTCAGCTGGAAGGTCTGTCCCTCGATCAGGGTGACCATGCCGTTTGCATGCACCAGCGACGCGCTGGGTCTGGTCAGGTTGAACCCCTGGCCGGCCGGTCCGATCGGTTGCATCACCCCATCACGCCAGTCGCAGCGTTCGCTGGGCCGGTTCGCGGAGCAATGCCTCGAAGAATGCGAGGTGCTCCGCGACCATCCGGGCACTGGAGAACCGCTCGACGGCCACGGCCCGACAGATCGACCGATCGAGTGACCATGCTGCGTGGATGGCGGTGGTGAGGCCGGCGACATCATCGGCGACGAAGCCGGTCAGACCATCGTCGATGAGCTCCGGCGCCGAACCGATCGGCCGCGTGATCACCGGAGTTCCCGCGGCGAGCGCCTCGACCATCACCAGACCGAAGGGTTCGGGCCATTCGATCGGGTTCACCAGCGCAACGGCTGCACCGAGGAATGCTGCTTTGTCGGCTGCACCGACCTCGCCGATGTAGTCGATCCCGTCGCCGAGGAGCGGTCGGACCTGCTCGGCGAAATAGCGGTGCTCAGCGCGATCGCGCATCTTGGCAGCGATCAACAACCGCACCCCTGCGGCGCGCGCCGCAGCGATGGCGGTATGCACTCCCTTATCGGGTGCCATCCGACCCAAGAACGCGTAATACGGACCGAAGCGGTCACCGGCACCGTCTCCGATGGGGACTGCATCGACGTCGATGCCGTGGTGGATGACCGTGCTGACCGACCCCATCGGAGCCCGCGAGGCCTGATCACGGCTGATGGCCACGATCGGCACCTGACCAGCGAGCACGCGATACAGCGAGGCCGCCTCGGTGTCGAACGGACCATGATTGGTGGTCGTCACCAGTCGCTCACCATTGCTCCGGGCGAGCAGCGGGCCGATGGTGGTGTGATCATGCACGATGTCTGCGCCCCACTCCCACATCGCCTGATAGCCGTCGACGAGGTGTTGGACCTCGCAGTCGATCTGGCCGATTCGGGGCATCTGGGCCTGCGGATACCGGTGTGCGCTCGGCACTGGACAGGTGGAGTCGCCGGTGGTCCACAACATCACCTCATTGCCGGACGCAGCGAACCCGCGTGCCAGCGCATCGATGACGAGTTCGGAGCCGCCGTAGCCGTCGGGCGGGACGCTCAACCACGGTCCCGCCATGATCCCGATCTTCATACCCGATCCTTTCGACGCGTGCACCGTGATCACAGTGCTAGCGGCGAATAGAGCGGCGCGCCCGGGCCGATCGGGCCCAGATCCGGCGCCTGACTGCAGCGTCGCCGTGGGGAGTCCGCGGAGTCGGCCGGGCCGGTTCGAGTACCGGCTCAGTACATGACCCGGATCAGTACAAGAACATCGGCTTGCCGAGCAGATGCTTGACCCGTGGTCGGTACTGCTCGGAATCGTAGAGCTCGTCCACATCGACACGCTTGAGGCCGCTGATGCAGGTGTCGATCGGCACGGTGGTGTAGACCCCGTTCTGCAATGACACCATCACCCCGGTGTGGCCCTGGCGCAGCTGGTCCACTGCCAACGCGCCGAACGATGTGCCGACCATCCGGTCGAGCGAGTCGGGTGCACCGGCGCGCATCAGATAGGCGAGCTGCTGGTTGACGATATCGAGACCGGTGAGACCCTTCAGGGCGTCGCCGACGTGCTGGCCGATCCCACCGAGCTTGCGATGGCCGTAGGCGTCCTCCTGGCCGTATTCGACGACCTGGCCGCCGAGCATGCTGGCACCCTCGGAGACCACCACCACCGCATAGCGACTCGGATTCGCAGTGCGATCGGCGATCACCATCTCGGCGAGACGTTCGACATCGAAGGGCACCTCGCTGATGAGCGCCCGGTCGGCATCGGCGAGATAGGCCGCGATCAGCGAGGTCTCCCCGGAGTTGCGACCGAACAACTCCACCACCGCGATCCGCTCATGGCTGCCCGCCGGTGTCCGCAGAGCGTTGATGTACTCGACACTGCGGGTCACCGCGGTCGAGAACCCGATGCA
>SKFX01000138.1 GCA_007117775.1 Ilumatobacteraceae bacterium | reverse complement strand
GAGATCAACGGCCTCACCGCCAGTCGCCGCACATCACCGAGTGCGCGCTGACCAGTTCATCATGTCATCGACCTGGCGCCACGCAACCATCACCTCAGCGATCTCGTCTCGTTGTCGGCTCGTGCTGCGGCGACTCGCCGATCCACCTCCACCGCCGGCGACGCCGGCGAGTTCCTGATCGCTCAGTTGATGCCCGGCGAGCGCATCGGTGATCTCGGCCATCGAGACGTCGTAGCCGAGTTGCGCACACAGCGCGTCGAATTCCGCCTCGTCGGTGATGGCAGCGAACCGATCCCGGAGGTTCGCATCGGCTGCGATCCGCTGCGCCAACGCAGCAATGTGTTCTTCAGACATGTCATCGACCCTTCTCGACGCAGCGATCCCGCTCGCTCTGCATCGCCAGTCTGACAGTGCCGACCGTCGCGGTCATGCAGGTGGATGTCGTCAACCGTGACGCTGGGTCGATCTCAGATCTCGTGGGCTGATCCCGCAACCTTGCAGCGAGATCCGCAGCGAGATCACGGCCGCCAGAACGGCGGGACCGGGATGCGCGCGCCGGAGGATCCAGCACCACCGGTGACGCGCTCGAGTTCGCCCTCGCTCATCTCTCCGACGGTGAAATGAGCAGCGAGTGCGTCGGCATCGACGTCGAGACCGAGTTCGCGCCCCAGCGCCACCACCTCATCGGCAGAAGCCGCGGTGGTGAACCGGTGTTCGAGATCGGGGTCCGACATGACTCGGTCGAGGAAGTCTGTGATCGCCGTGCTGTCCATCTGCGTCGTCTCCTGAACGATTCCGTCCGTGTCATGTGAGTGTACCGAGCCTACGAGGACCGCGACGGAGCGGCGGCGTAGATTGGAGTGATGTTCCGCACCGCCACGCTGATCGCTGCGACCACTGCGCTCATCTGGGCATCGGCCGCGTGTTCGTCGAGCGGTGATGCCAACACTGCGCAGGTCGCTTCAGACACCGATGTGCAGACAGCGGCGGCAGCCACCTTGGACTTCGCGGCCGCAGCCGAACGGTTCGATCCCCCGGTCGACTTCGATGTCGACATCGACGCGATCTGTGATCAGGACGATCCCACGGCGCGCGCCGAATGCCTGGTCGAGGTGTACACCCCGTTGCTCGATGAGGTCTACGCCACCGCCATGGCAGCCCACGGTCGCGAGTTCAGACCGGTGAATGTGCTCCTCGAGTTCGCCGAGACCGCATGCGGCATGCTCTACGAACTGGTGTATTGCACCCGCGATGACACGATCGTGCTCCCGATCGAGGAAGTCTCACGTTGGAGCGAACGCGGATTGTCCGCCGCCCTCGACCGGGTGCTGTTCCATCCGGCGGTGCAGGAATACATCACCGCCGAGCTCACCGAAGAGGAACTCACCACCGTCGGCGCGTACTCCGCCGTGGTTGCCTTCACCCATGAATACGGCCACCACGTCCAGAACATGTTGGGAACGATCCGGGGGTACTTCGCCGAGGCGGGCGACGATCTGGATCAGCGCATCGCGGTGACGAGACGTCTCGAACTCGAAGCCGACTGTATGGCCGGATGGTTCGCCGGCTATCTGGTGCGACTCGATGTCCACATCCCGACACTGCTCGACAACTGGGCGGCGATCGTGACGCTGACGGGGATCGGTGACGACCTGATGCACCCATCCATTCCGCCCGGCGCGCACGGTCTCATCGAGCAACGTGTCGGGGCATGGCAGGAGGGCATCACCTTCGGTGTGCAGCTCGCCGAACCCTACGGCGCCTGTGTCGGCCTCGCCGAAGTGCTCGCCGATGACGAACCCGATCCCGAGTACTGGGATCGCAGTGTCATCAACGGCTGCCGCCTCGAGGTCGGTGCCGAGTGTGCGGGGGTCAATCTGGCCGGTGAGAACCTGTTCGGTCTCAATCTCGCCCAGGCGATCCTGAGCGACGCCGATCTGTTCTATTCGATCCTGACCACCAGCGATCTCTCCGGCGCCGATCTCAGCGGCGCCGATCTGCGTCTGGCAGATCTCGGTTCGACCGATCTCAGCGATGCTGATCTGAGCGGCGCGAATCTCAGCGGCGCCAACCTGTTCGGTGCGCGGCTGGTGGGTGCCGATCTGGCCGGTGCGGATCTGTCGGGAGCCACTCTGACCGAGGTGGACCTCACCGGCGCGAACCTCGACGCCACCAACTTCGACGGCGCCGAGTTCTCAGTGACCACCATGGCTGATGGCTCGATTCGCGATGATTGAGCGATTCCGGCCGAACCGGTGACACACGCGAACGTCAGACGGGCTGTCACCACCGCGAGTGTGGCGACCAGCGTGATCTCACTGACCCCACCGAGGCGCAACCAGCGACGCCGTCGACCGGCCGGATCTGGCCTGACCGGTACCGCCGTCTTCGCTGGAGACGGCGGTTGTGTCGGCCGTTGACGCTCATCGATTGTTCGGCCGATGTCAGGCCTGAGCAATCCCAACATGCATCGGTCCACAACACTGAGTCGCTGCTCGGTGTTGCCGACCAGATGGTCATGTT
>SKFX01000056.1 GCA_007117775.1 Ilumatobacteraceae bacterium | reverse complement strand
TCGAGATACGAGGCCGGCACCCCATCGGCACCGAGTTCCTCCTCGTATTGCTTCCCGGCGAAGTAGGGCGGGGAGGTGACCACGAGCGCCACCGAGTTATCGACGATCGCCGACAGGTCGCGCGAATCGCCGCAGCGGAACGGATCATCGACCGGTGTCGGAGGGGCGATCTCATCGTCGTCAGAGATGACCGGAGCCCGGAACCGGTCGTAGAACGCGGACGCGTCATGGCTCTGGCGTGCCCCCGAACCGAAATTCGAGGTACGCGTCGGCCGCCGGGTCATCGGCGTCTCCTCGGTCCCCAGTTGTGTTCCATTGGCGGAACGGGAGGGATTCGAACCCCCGAGCCTTTCGGCCGCCCGCTTTCAAGGCGGGTGCAATCGTCCACTCTGCCACCGTTCCGTCGACCACGCTATCTGCGGGGCGCGCGGCTGGCGACGAGACCGCCGGGGAGCACCCCAGAGGGTCACCAGATGATCGCTGGATATGCTGGGTGATCCCAGGAGAGGTGCCAGAGCGGCCGAATGGGGCGCCCTGCTAAGGCGTTGACCATCGTGAGGTGGTCCGTGGGTTCAAATCCCACCCTCTCCGCCAGTCGCCGTGCGGTCACGTCATCGCTAGCGTGACCACATGGCAGCCGAGGCGTACGCGATTCCGGGTGGGCCCGACGCCATCGTCGAGTTCATCGGCGTCTACGACGCCGATGCGTCATTGCGCGGCGAACTCGCCTACTGGGTGGGAGCGCGTCTCGGCCGCCGCCACTGTTCGCTGTGTGAGATCACCCACGGCCTGTTCACCCGCCGTGCCGAGTGGACCCGCTCTGCGAGCGAGCTGCCGGCGCCCTTCGTCGCCCATCACCGCGATGACGCCCCTGATGATGTGGTGGCGTTCGCGGCGGGTCACTGGCCGATCGTGGTGGCGCGACGCGGCCACGGCGACCTCGAGGTGGTCCTCGACGCCGAGCGCCTCGACACCCTCGCCGGTTCACCCGAGGCGTTGTATGACGCCCTCGTCGCCGCACTCGACGCACCGATGTGATCGGGTCGCGGCCCCGGTGCGATGATGACCCGATGATCGAACGCGCCGAGGTGGTCTGGGAGCCCGCACCCGACGCATTCGAGTCGTCGCAGATGGGGGCGTTCGCGGCGATGCTGCGCACCGCGGGCATCGTCGATGCCGCCGACTATGCGGCAGTGCACCGCTGGTCGATCGGGGATCTGGCCGGCTTCTGGGGGTCCTTCGCCGAGTTCGCCGGTCTGCGCTGGCATCAGCGTCCCACCGAGGTCCTCGTCGATGCGGCGATGCCGGGACGGTTCTTCCCCGGTGCCACCCTCAACTACGCCGAACATGCCCTCGCCGGCGCGGCGCGCGGTGGGGGACTGGTGTCCCTATCACAGACCCGTGGCCGCATCGAGTTGACCGCGGCCGATCTGCGTCGCGAGGTGGCGCGTTGTCGTCGGGCGCTCGAGGATCTCGGTGTCGGTCGCGGTGATCGGGTGGCGGCCTATCTGCCGAACATCTCCGAGACGATCATCGCGTTCTTGGCCACCGCCAGCCTCGGAGCGATCTGGACCAGCTGTGCACCCGAGTTCGGGGTGCGCGCCGTCACCGATCGTCTCTCCCAGCTCGACCCGGTGGTGCTGTTCGCCGTCGACGGCTACGTCTATGGCGCCAAGACCATCGACCGCCGCGAGGAGCTCGCCCAGATCATCGCGGCGCTGCCGACCCTGCGCCATGTCATCGAGGTGCCGTATCTGGATCGGGAACCGGCGCCAGCGGCCGGCGCGGTCCGTCACCGCTGGGATGAGTTGCTCGATCAAGCCGGTGACGATGACGCCAGCGGGGAGGTGATCGTCGATCCGGTGCCCTTCGACCATCCGCTGTATGTGCTGTTCTCCTCGGGGACCACCGGCCTGCCCAAACCGATCGTGCACGGCCACGGTGGCATCACCCTGGAACATCTCAAAACCCACGCACTGCATCATGATCTCGGTGCCGGCCAACGCTTCATGTGGTTCACCACCACCGGCTGGATGATGTGGAACTACCTGGTGTCAGGCCTCATGGTCGGCGCGACGGTGGTGTGCTTCGACGGTGACCCGCTCGCACCCGACCCGGACCAGCTGTGGCGGATCGCAGCCGATGAACACCTCGATGTGCTCGGGGTCAGCGCGCCGTTCATCATGCACCAGCGCAAGCTGGGAGCGACACCGGCCGCGGCCCATGATCTCTCGGGTCTGCGACAGCTCGGCTCGACCGGATCACCGCTGCCCGCCGAAGGCTTCAGATGGATCCGCGACGCGCTCGGCGTTCGGGTGCAGCCGTGTTCGATCAGTGGCGGTACCGATATCTGCACCGCCTTCGTCGGCAGCGCACCATCGGTGCCGGTGCGCGCCGGGGAGATCAGCGTGGCCATGCTGGGCTGTGATGTCGCAGCGTTCGATCCCGACGGTGAGCGCTGTCGCGATGGGGTCACCGGAGAGCTGGTCGTCACCACACCGATGCCGTCGATGCCCGTCGGCCT
>SKFX01000029.1 GCA_007117775.1 Ilumatobacteraceae bacterium | reverse complement strand
GGTCTGCACCTCATCGCCGACACTCCCGATGCGATGGCCGCGTCGACCACCGGGGTGGGAGAACTGATCGATGCCGCCCTCGCAGCCGGCGCGACTCGCCTCGTCATCGGCCTCGGCGGATCGGCCACCACCGACGGAGGATTCGGGGCGCTGCGCGCCATCACCGCCCCGCAGCGACTGCGCCGGATCGAGATCGCCGTCGCCTGTGATGTGGACACCGCATTCGTCGACGCGGCGCGTATCTTCGGGCCCCAGAAGGGGGCCTCGCCGACCGAGGTCGAGTTGTTGACCCGACGGCTCGAGCGCCTGGTGCAGGTCTATCGCGACCAGTACGGGGTCGACATCGCAGAGCTGCGCGGTGCCGGAGCCGCCGGTGGACTCGCCGGCGGGCTCGCTGCGCTCGGCGCCACCCTGATGCGCGGGTTCGATCTCGTTGCAGCCGAGACCGGCCTCGAAGACCACCTCAGCGATGCCGACGTGATCATCACCGGCGAAGGCCATCTCGATCAACAGAGCTTCGAGGGCAAGGTGGTCGGCGGTGTGGTCGACGCAGCGCGCGACTGCAGCGCCGAGGTGTGGATCATCACCGGGGATGCCGACGATGAGGCACGCCGTGAGCGAGCGCCCGATTCACGCTCGGTGTCACTGGTCGAACACTTCGGGACGGACCGCGCCCACAACGACACCCTCGGCTGTGTCGGCGAGGCGGTCACCCACCTCGCCGATCAGCACCTCAACACCTGACGACCGACACCCGCACCAACGGCACCCGCGGTATCGGCCCGATCGGCGTGCTGGTCAGCCGTCGGGATCAGCGTCGGGATCGATCTCGTCAACGACCTCGTCGTCGACGATGCCAGCGGGCTCGGGCGGAGCGACCACCTCGGTGGCGGGCGCCGGCGCCAACTCGGCCAGAGTCTTGCCGGCCTTGTCGTTGCCAAGCATCACCAGCACCTGGCCGTTGACGGTTCCATCGGTGGTCGGCGCCACCTCGGGCAATGGCGCAACCGAGACGTTGCCGCCGAGCACTCGCACCACCGATTCGGCGACGGCGAGTGCGCCCTCAGAGTTGGCGTCGTAGTAGACGAGAGAGGTCTCGAGCGTGCCGACACCACCGGCAGCATTCACCGGATCAGAGACCGTGAAGCCAGCAGCCTCGAGCGCTCGGGTCATCTGGCCGGCTGAACCGCCCACGGTGTTGGCGTTGGCCACCACCACGGTGGCACCGTCGAACACGAGCGGCGGCTCGGTGGTGGTCGTCGTGGTCGTGGTGGCATCGGCAGCGTCTTCGTCGACCTCGATCTCCTCGGTCACCACCGCGTCGGGGGTCACGAGGGTGGTCGAACCATCGGACGAGATCGATCGCAGGATCAAGAAACCTGCCAGCACCGCGATCAGTGACAGAGCAATCGGCAGGACGCCCGGCGGCGGCCCACTGCGGGTGTTCGTCGGGCGGGTGCGCGGCCGCTGCACCTTCCCCGACGGATCAAAATCGCTACCAGACATGACGACCCTCCCTACACGCTGCCACTACCGTTGAGGCGATCCCGGCGACGGCGATCCCGCTGGCGGCGGAGTCGCTGCACCACGAGAGGGTCGTGGTCGAGGGCCTCTGGCAATTCGAGCACTTCGTTCAACTCTGCATGGTACTCGTCTGGCGAGCACTGGAATCGCGCGCGGATGACCTGCTCTTTGGGCTCATCTGACTGCCACCAGGTGCGTTCGAGTTCAAGAATGGCCAGTTGGCGTTCGGAGATCACGCCTACAGAGTGGCCGCCCGGCGTGGCCGATACAAGTACCCCCGGGCTCAGGCACGCTTCACCGGTCCCCGACCCGGGCCAGAATCGGCACGACACAGCACAGCAAGCACCGAGGGCAGAACTCCGATGACGAGAGCCGGCTGTGGGGGTTGAACCCACGACCTACCGCTTACAAGGCGGTTGCTCTGCCACTGAGCTAAGCCGGCGCAGTGTCAGAGTCTAGGGCTGGGCTGCAGATGCGCTTCACCCACCAGCACGGCGATGGCGGACCACCTCATAGGTGGCCAACGCCGCGGCGGCCGAGACGTTCAGCGATGACAGTCGGCCGAGCATCGGGATCTGCACCACCACATCGCAGCGCTCGCGCACCAACCGTGACAGTCCGGCACCCTCGGCGCCGAGCACCACACAGATCGCCTCGTTCGCCAGATCTCCGATCTCGAAGACCGTTCGGTCGGCGCCGTCATCGAATCCGACGATCCACACACCGGCCTCGCGCAACCGCTCGAGTGCAGCGGGCAGGCCGCCCACCATGGCGATCGGCAGATACTCGATCGCCCCGGCCGCAGCCTTGGCGACCGTCGGCGTCACATGCACGGCGCGATGGCGCGGGATCACCACGGCATCGACCCCGGCACCCTCACAGCTGCGCAGGATCGCACCCAGATTGCCCGGGTCGGTGACACCGTCGACGGCGACCACGAACAACGGCGCGCTCCGGCGTTGTTCGAGCACCTCGGACAACGTCACCTCACTGAGCGGCGCCGCGATGGCCATGACCCCCTGGGGTGCCTCGGATCGGCACATCGATTCGAGTCGGCGACGAGCCAGATAGCTCACAGCGACGCGCTCCGCGGCCGCCAACTCGACGATGTCAGCGACCGCCGGATCACCTTCGAGGTCATCGGCCAACACGATCTCGGTCACCCGACGGCGCTGCGCCAACAGCAGTTCGCGGACCGCCTGGCGACCCTCGATCTGCTCGCCGCCGAGGCCGCGGGGTCCCGAACGCTTGGCGGGACGCGGACCGGATCGATCACCACCCGAGCGCGCACCGCCGCGACCCGATCCGCTGCGACCCGATCCGCTGCGGCCAGCACCCGAACGAGACGGACCGGACCGACCCGGCTTCGCACCGGGGCGACCGGAGCCCGACGTTCGCCCGGCGGCGGACTTGCGCCCACCCGGGCGGCCATCGCGACGTGGCGCCATCAGCGGTGCTCCGATGCAATGACGATCGCCACCGCGAAACAGGCCACGCCCTCGATGCGGCCGATGGCACCGAGGCCCTCGGCGCGGCGTCCACTGACGGTGACGGGCGCACCGACGGCCGCTGAGAGGCGCTCGTGGATCAGTTCGCGCTTCGGAGCGATCTTGGGACGCTCACAGATCACCGAACAGTCCACATTGCCGACACGCCAACCGGCATCGGCGACCATCGCAGTCGCCCGGCGCAACAACTCGATCGAGTCCGCACCGGCATAGCTCGGGTCGGTATCGGGGAACTGCTGGCCGATATCGCCGAGACCGGCCGCAGCGAGCAGCGCATCGATGACGGCATGGGCGATGGCATCGGCGTCGCTATGGCCGACGAGGCCGGGTTCACCCTCGAACTCCACGCCCCCGAGGACCAGTCGGCGATCCGCATCATCGCTGAAGCGGTGGATATCGAAACCGTGGCCGACGCGAAACGGCACCGGCGCCGTGGACGGCGCAGTCACGGACAGTCCCTCACAGCGCTCATGGCCGCCGAGGCTACTGCTCAGCGCTCGCTGTGGTGCTGAGCCCAGTGCCGACGGGCCCAATCGAGATCATCGCGATGGGTGATCTTGCGATTATCGGCCTCACCGGCGACGACTGCGACCCGAACCGCTTCATCGCGCTCGGCCACCATCCACTCGACCAGAGATGCATCATCGGTCCCCTCGTGGCCGGCCTCAGCCGCGAGACGATGGGCCTCGCGCAGCACCGCAGCATCGAAGGCCTGGGGGGTCTGAACCGCGACCAACGACGAGCGCGACGGGGTGGAGTGCACCATCGAGTCGGCATCGACCACCTTGATCGTGTCGGTCACCGCCACCCCGGGCACGCACGCTGCGACCGCGTCACCGGAGGTGCCACTCACTGCGCCGATCACCGCCTCGAACAGCGCCCGCGTCGCGAACGGCCGGGCCGCATCATGCACGCAGATCACCGTCGCCGACTCGGGCACCGCTGTGAGACCGGCGCGCACACTCGCCGTGCGCGACATCCCACCGGCCACCACCGTCGTGCGATCACCGATGGGCCCGCCGGCGAATTCGGCCGCCAACTCGGCGACCTCTGATTCAGGGGCCACGAGGACCACCGGGCCCATCTCGGCAGCCGCCGCCACCGCCACGTCCACAATGCGCTCGGTCCCGCCGGCCTCATCGAGGGTTTCGAACTGCTTGGCCGAACCGAACCGCCGACCCGATCCACCGGCCACCACGATGGACCAGACCTCATGGTCGCGCCGCACTGTCATGGGCCCGAGAGTAGTACCGTGGCCTGTTGAGATGTCTGAGGAGGACGCCGTGAACCACATCGAGATGCTCGGTGCCACCGGATTCTTCAAGGATGCACCGACGGACTTGCTCACGCCGATCGCAGCGGCCTCGAACGAAGTTGAGCTGACCCGCGGTGATGTCCTCTATGAAGAGGGCGACCAACCTGATGCGCTGCATCTGGTCCTCACCGGCAGGATCGCCATCGCGAACGCCAATCCGATCGACAAACGCGAAAGCGTGATCGCACTGATGGAGCCCGGCGATCTGTTCGGCGAGTTCGGCATGCTCGATGACGGCCCGCGCTCGGCGATGGCGCGCGCCCTCGAGGCCTCCACGGTGCTCGAGATCCCGTACGGACCTGTTCGAGAGATGTTCCGCGACCATCCCGAACTGCTCTGGAACGTGACGCGGCTCCTGGCGCAGCGGCTGCGCGCCATGGACGAAGCGTTGGCCGATTCAGTCTTCTTGGACGTCACCGGCCGCACCGCCAAGCGACTGATGGAAATGGCTGAGGGCCGCGACGAGTTCATCTTGCCCGTCACCCAAGAGGAACTCGCCGGCATGGTCGGCGCATCGCGCGAACGCGTCAACAAGGCCATCTCGAGTTTCATCCGGCTCGGCTGGCTGGACCAGCACGACCGCCGCTACCGGATCCTGCAACCCGATCGCCTCGAACAGCGCTCACGCTGATCCTGGCCGGCCGCAAGGCTCAGACGACCAACCAGTCTCGGGTGCGCGCGAAGGCGTTGGCCGCGTCCGCCGGGCGATGCGCAAGACGTTGCGAATCGTGGGCGAAACCGTGTTCGGCCTCGGGATAGCGGACGATCTCAACGCCGGCTGCGGCCAGTGCCGCCACATCACCCTGGGGTGTGTAGGTGTCGAGATCACCGATGATCGCGAGCACCCGATCGGGATGTCCGGCGGCGAGATGCTCGAGCGGTTCGCGCTGTTCTGGCCCCGCCCACGCGGCCGGCAGGCGGATCATGCCGTAGAACGAGACGATGCGATCGAAGCGGTTGGAGCGCGCCGCTTTGAAGCAGTACATCCCTCCCATACAGAACCCCATCAGGCCGATGCGCCGCACCGTGGCCGACGAACCGGGTGCCTCATCATCGAGGCCGACGATGACGGCGTCGATCCCGAGATGCAGATCGGCGAGATGGCGTTCATCGCTCAGGTTCGGTACCGCGGCGAACCGTGGTTCGACCTCGTCGCCGAGATCGAGGCCGGGAAACGGTTCAACGACGATCGTGCTCACGTCCCACTGCTCGGCAAGGCGTTCGGCCATCTCGCTGAACAGCGGCCGCAGGCCGAAGATGTCGGGGGTGATCACCACGATGCTGTCGCATCCGGGCCGCACCACCATCGCAGCCGGTGTCCCCGACGGCAGCGTGATCTGCGTCGCGCTCATGGCGCGACCGCATCGATCGGTCGAAGTGCACGAAGCCGATCACGATGTTCCATCCCCCCATTGTGACATCCGCGCGCTAGGTTCGAGAACGGCGATATATCGACCCCTGCGTCACCGGTCAGGCCATCGAGGCGCGACGGGTCGATCCCACAACTGAGCATCATGTTCCTCGCGCTACGCGAAATGCACCGGGCCAAGGTCCGCTTCGGACTGCTGATCGTCGCGATCGCGCTCTTGGTCTTCCTGATCCTGTTCCAGCAGTCGCTACAGAACGGTCTGCTGACATCCTTCGTCGGCGGGATCCGGAATCAGAGCGCACCCGTGCTCGTCTACAGCACCGATGGCCAACGCTTCATCCAAGGCAGCATCATCACCCCCGACCTCGAGGCCGAGGTGCGTGCCTCCGGAGCCGTCGACGAGGTGAGCCGGATCGGCCAAGGGACCTTCACCGTCGCTGCGGGCGCCGAAACCTTCGACACCTCGATCGTCGGATACGAGTCACTCGGCGCGCCCGAGCGCCTCAGCGCCGGACGCGCCCCGAACGCGCCCGGTGAGGCGATCGGTGCCGATGCCGATATCGACCAGGGCTTCGCCATCGGCGATGTCGTGACGGTAATCCCGGGCGGCGCGACCCTCACCATCGTCGGGGTGGCCACCGATGTGCAGCTCAACGCGGGCCCGACCCTGTTCGTGGACTACGCGACCTACCTCGAGGTGGTGGCCTCGGTGAACCCCGATGCCCAGACCGCCCTTCCCAGTGTGCTCGGGGTCTCCCCCGCACCCGGATTCAGCGCGGCTGACACCACCGCCGCGCTCAATGCACTATCACCCGATCTCGACGCGCTGATACGCGCCGAAGCCGCCGATCTGGCTCCGGGTGTGGACCAGATCCGACAGTCGTTCCAGATCATCTTCGCGCTCTACGCGATCGTGGTCCCCTGTGTCACCGGCCTGTTCTTCTTGATCATCACCTTCCAGAAGGCGGCGGCTCTGACGCTGCTGCGCGCGCTGGGGGCACCGGCGCGTCGATTGGTGAGCTCGCTGCTGTTCCAGGCGGTGCTGATCGTCGGCGGCGGCTATGCACTCGGCACCGCGCTCTACTACCCGGTCTCACAACAGCGACTCGGTGGGATCGCCCTGCGCTTCGAGACCGCATCGGTGCTCGGTTGGGCCATTGCGCTGATGGTCCTCGGTGTCGGCTCATCGTTGATCGCAGCGCGCCGGGTGCTGCGGATCGACCCCGTCGATGCGACCACGGGGGTGGGCCAATGAGATTCGCTCTGCGCGAACTGCGGCGACGCCCCGGACGGTTCGCGACCGCAACGGTGATCCTCACGTTGATCGCGATCCTGTTGATGTTCCTCGGCAGTCTGCTCGACGGCCTGATCCGATCCTCGACCGGTGCGATCCGCGCCCAGGACGGCGATGTGCTCGTCTATTCCGATGCCTCGCGCGCCTCGCTGGCACGGTCACTCATCGACCCTGGAGTCCGTGCCGAGATCGAGTCGGTTCCCGGGGTGGTCGACACCGGCGGTGTCGGTCTCGTGCAGCTCGGGGCGCGCGTCCCCGGTGCGGGCGAACGCGATCTCGCAGCCGTTGCGCTGTTCGGTGTCGAGATCCCACCAGCGGGTGTGCCCGAGGTACCACCGCCCGGACAGGTCTACGCCGATGAGGTGCTGCGCTCAGACGGCATCGCCATCGGCACCGAACTCCTGCTCGGCCCGGCGCGCTCGCCCGTCGAGGTCATCGGCTTCGTCACCGATACCAGCTTCATCGGCCAGGGTGCGCTGTGGTCCGATGCGGCGACCTGGCGCGAAGTGCTCGAACAGAACCGACCCGGGGCGCGCGTCGGCGACGAGGTCTTTCAGGCGTTGTTGGTCCGCGGTGACACCGATGCCGATGGCCTCGCCGCGTCAATCGACACTGCGACCGGCTCCACCGAATCACTCAGCATCACCGATGCTGCAAACGCACTACCCGGTGTCGAGGAACAACAGGGCACCTTCAATCAGATCATCGGGGTCACTCTGGTCATCGCCGTCGTGGTGATCGGGCTGTTCTTCGCATTGATCACCGTGGAACGCACCGCTCTCTACGGTGTCCTCAAAGCGCTCGGAGCGCACACCTCGACCCTGTTCGCCGGCCTCGTCGCCCAAGCCGCCGTGGTGACCCTGATCGCAGCCGTCATCGCAGCCGGCGCACTGATCGCCCTCGACGCAGCCATCCCACCTGGTGGGCTGCCCCTCGATGTCACACCAGAGCGCATCATCGTCAGCACCGTCTTGCTGCTCATCGCAGCGATCGCCGGTTGTGCCTTCTCATTGCGCCGGATCCTCAAGATCGATCCGGCCTCAGCCATCGGGAGTGGATCGTGAACACCGCAGATGACCCAACGCAGAACCACCAGACGGCCACGGCCGAACAGGCCCTGGTGCTCGACGATGTCCGCAAGGTCTACCGAATGGGCGACGGACACGAGGTGGTCGCCCTCGATCGCGCCCGCCTGAGCGTCGGCTCCGACGAGATCGTGGCGCTCGTCGGGCCATCGGGTTCGGGTAAGACCACGTTGTGCTCGATCGCCGGGGGCATTCTGTCGGCCACGTCCGGCAGGGTGATCGTCGGTGGCCGCGACATCACCGATTACAGCGAACGTCAACTCACCGCATTCCGCCAGGACATGGTCGGCTTCGTCTTCCAGTCGGTGAACCTCGTGCCGTTCCTGACGGCGCGCGAGAACCTGTTGGTGGTCGATGAGATGGGCAAGCGCACCGGCGCGGCGGCGCGACGCCGCGCCGATCAGCTCCTCGATGAACTCGGTCTCGGCGATCGGGCGCGCAATCTGCCATCTCAGCTGTCGGGCGGTCAGCGCCAACGCGTCGCCATCGGCCGGGCGCTGATGAACGAGCCCGAACTGGTGCTCTTCGACGAGCCGACCTCTGCGCTCGACACCCAATTGGGTGAACAGGTCATGGAGATCATCCGCACCGAGATGAAATCGCGCCAGACCGCAGCGATCGTGGTGACCCACGACGAGCGCATCACCCAATACTGTGACCGCACCGTCCACATCACCGACGGCGTGCTCGAGGCCTGAGGGACCGATATCTGAACTGCGGTATCTGAACCGGACTCGCCATACGAGGACTCCGATCGGTCGTGAGCGATGCCAGACTGGGCCGCCATGGCCACATCGGATCAGCTCAACAGCGCGAGCGCCACCATCGATCTGCTCCAGCACCTGATCAGGGCGCGCTGTGTGAACACCGGAGCGGCCGATTCAGGTCACGAGCACCGGGCTGTGGACCTGATCGGAGCAGTGATCGAGAACACCGGCGCCGAGATCGAACGCTATGAGCCGATACCGGGACGAGTCTCGCTGGTGGCCCGGCTACGCGGATCAGATCCCGAGGCCCCGTCGCTGTGTCTGATGGGCCATACCGATGTGGTCCCCGTCGACGAAGCCGGCTGGGACCACGATCCCTTCGGCGCTGAACTGATCACCGATGCCGACGGTCGCACCGAGGTGTGGGGACGCGGCGCAGTGGACATGTTGAATCTGACCTCGGCGATGACGATCGCCTTCGCCACCGCAGCCCATCGACGCGACCGACTCCGTGGCGACCTGGTCCTCTTCGCCGTGGCCGACGAGGAGGCCGGCAGCGTCCACGGTGCACAGTGGATGGCCGACCACCATCGCGATGCCATCGCGACCGACTATGTCCTCACCGAGTCCGGCGGTCTGCACACCGGGCCGAGTGACGCGCCGCGCATCTCCGTGGCCGTCGCCGAGAAGGGTGTCGCATGGCGGCGACTGCGGATCCGGGGAGTCCCCGGACACGGCTCACGGCCCTATCGCTCCGATAATGCACTCGTGACCGCGGCCGCGGTCATCGACCGACTCGCGCGGTACCGGCCGACACCACGCCTGCACGAGATGTGGCAGCACGAACTCGATGGCCTCGGCCTCGACGATGAGACGCGAGCCCGGCTCATGGATCCGGGCGGCATCGATGAGTTCCTCGCCGGCCTCGAATCCGATGGATTGGCGGCACATCTGCACGCCTGCACCCACACCACCATGTCCCCCAATGCCGTGCATGATGCCGTATCGATGAAGACCAACATCATCCCGGGCCTCGTCGAGATCGATGTCGATATCCGCACCCTGCCCGGTGAGACCGACGACGACGTTGCACAGCATCTGCGATCAGCGCTCGGAGACGCGTTGTACGGCCGGGTCGAGGTCGAGACCCTGATCAACCATCCGGCTTCGATGAGTCGGACCGACACCGCGCTCTGGGATGCGATCGCAACCGCGGTGAGCCATCCATTCCCCGATGCCACCCTGCGACCGCACTTCATGGTCGGATTCACCGACGCGCGCGTCATGCGGCAGCTCGGAGCGGTGGCCTACGGCGCCGGGCTGTTCAGCCCGGAGATGGACCCGGCTGAGTTCGGTCAGCGATTCCACGGCCACAACGAACGCATCGATATCGAATCACTGGCATTGACGACCGAGTTCTACGAACGGGTCATCACCGGCCTGGTCATGTGAGCACCGACTCGGGCACGGCTGATGGCTCGCTCCCGACGGCGACGGCATCGGCAGTGCTGTCGGCAGTGCTGCAGGCATTGGCGATCTGGATCAGCGCAGCCGGGCCCGATCCGATCCACCATCCGAGTCCGGGTCGCGCCGGGATCGGCAGACGGCGCGCCACGGGTTCACCGAGCAGATCGGCATCATGATCGGCGGTGGCGGCGAGCACCAGACCGCATCGATCACGCCGCAGTGCCGTCGTCCAGTGGCCATAGCTCTGACGCAGCACATCGGGTCGCGCCGCAGCGATGAACGAGGCGGTGTTGCGTCCGTCGACGAGGCGGGCCAGTGCACCATCGGGATCATCGAGGCGATCGGCGTCGTCGATCAGCACCAGCGACATTGTGGACCCATCGACGGTGTCGAGCCAGTCCTGCAGTGCTGATGCCAGCAGTTGTGCCCGATCAGCGGGTCGATAGCGATCGGGATCGAGCCCGTGGACCCTGACAGCGGTATCGGCGAGACCGCTGCGCAGTGCTGCGGACGCATCCGTTCCGACCACAGCGATCGCTGTGCCGCGCCCAGCTGAGCGCGCTGCGGTGGCCCAGGCGAGCCCGAGCGTGGCCAATGTCGTGGTCCGTCCCGAACGCGCCGGGCCGAGCACCATGGCGTTGGTCGATACTGCGATATCCACTGAGGCGTGGCCGAGATCATCGAATCGCCTGCCGATCACGAGCGACCCCGGTGTCGATGACACCACGATCTCATCGGCGGCCAGATCGGCGGGCAGCACCCCGACCCCCTCGAGTGCATCGAGGCGCGCGAGCGACGACTCATCGACCACCACCCGGCCGGCGAGGCCGCTGGAGAACACCACCATCGACCCCGGCGGCGCATCAGGGCCGGGGACCGTATCGGCGCGCACCCCATAGACGGCGGCATCGCCGCTATCGCCGATGCGCATCACCCAGCGCTCCGAGAAGCGCGACACCAGACCAGCGACCCGAGAGCCCTCGTCCTCGATCACCACCACCGATCGCAACCCGACGGCGGGGCCCTCGGCCAGGACCCGATCCAATGACTCCCACAGGTCGCGCGGCCCCGAGGTGGGGAGAGCTTCGAGACGACGCCGCAGCGCGACGAGGCCATCGATGGCCAATAACCACGGCGACGTGGTCTCGGTGGCCGCGGCGGTGCGGCGCCGGTCGATCTCGGCGGTCCAGCGGGCCACGACCCGGCCGATGCGCTCGGTCTCGCCGAGCGCGATGACCCCGTCACCACCGCCGAACACCGAACGATCAGCCGCGATCACCGCCACATGCTCATGACTGCTGAGACCGTGTGCGACCACTGCGGTGAGCGCGGTCGACGTCCCCGATCCGAGCGCGCCGACGATCGCGAGGTTGACTGCCGTGTCGGGGATCAGCGGCAGATACCGCTGATGGCGGGGATCATCGACGATCCCAATCGCGTCGCCATCGCACAACTCCTCGAGCATGCCGCCGATCTGCTCGGACACAAGTGAGTCGAGCGCGGCCAACCACGGCCGATGCGGTGCCGCACCACCGCATCTCGCCGCTGCCTCAGCGATGGTCTGAGCGAGATGCTCGAGGCAGGTGCCACGTCCTGATCGATGTGGGTGGCGGCTGGTGGCAGCCTGGAACACCGTCTCGGTGTCGGCACCGAGACGAACCAGCGCCCGGCCCGGTGTGGTGCGCGAGAACCCGGCCGGCTCGGCGGTACCGACCACATCGATGGCATCGCTGCGGTCGTTCAGCCGCAGCGCGAGACGCAGATCGGTGTTGGCGCGGATCGCGTCATCGATGACCCCGGCGGGCCGTTGGGTGGCCAGCAGTAGATGCACCCCGAGACTGCGGCCACGCTGTGCGATCCCGACGAGCGACCCGATGAATCCAGGCACTTCGGTGACGAGTGCAGCGAACTCGTCGATAACGACCAGCAGCCTCGGCAATGGCGGGGAGGTACCGGTCGGATCGCAGAGCACCGGATCGTCGATATCGACCGCCCCAGCGGACCGCAACAGTACTTCGCGCCGGTGCAGTTCCGCGTTCAGACTCACCAATGCCCGCGCCGCGAGCCCCTCGTCGAGATCGGTGACGAGACCCACGGTATGGGGCAGGCCGGCACAGGCGTCGAAGGTCGCACCCCCCTTGTAGTCCACGAGCACGAAGTTGAGCTGGTCGGGGCCGAGACGTGCTGCCAGAGCGATGACCAAGGTGCGCAACAGTTCGCTCTTCCCCGATCCGG
Source organism: Ilumatobacteraceae bacterium (assembly GCA_007117775.1). Lineage (GTDB taxonomy): Bacteria > Actinomycetota > Acidimicrobiia > Acidimicrobiales > Ilumatobacteraceae > CSBr16-110. Next base: position 16,543 of record SKFX01000029.1, on the reverse strand, counting down.
TGGTCCCTGCGATGAGGCCGTGTGGTCCATCGGAGGCGAGGTTCAACCACAGGGTCTTCGTCGAGCCAACCGCGTCCACCGCGATCCCGATCGGCGCCGACGGCTCCCGATTCGTCGTCCACGCCGCGATGACCCCATCGAGATCGGTGGGTACCCCGTCGAGGTCATCGAGGCCGACCTCATCGGGGAGATACTCGACCACCGACGTGGACTGTTCGGGGTCGACCAACATCGAGAGCTCCGCTGCGATCGACGCTGCCGTCTGTTCGGTCACACCGCAGAGGCGGACACGTTCGGTGCGCTCGGCCTCGTTCCAGCGTCCGAGCACGCCGAGGCCGGTATGGAGCACCCCGGTGCAGATCGACGGCACCCACGACGCATCGGCGATATCGACCAGCACCGTCACACCACCTGATCGCTCCCCGCCGTCGTCGCAGCCACCACCGCCAGCTCGGCCCGCCAACTCGTCGATCAGTCGACGGATCGGGGCGTCTCGGGTCCGCAGCACCGCATCGGCAGAGATCAGCAGCACGATCCGTCGACCCCGCTGAGCGGCGTCGACGATTCCCTGGACCTGGTCGGGTGGAGCGGTCTCCCCCAGTGCGCCGAGCCAGTGCGGTAACGAGCGCTCCCAGCGGTGGCCACCATCGCCTCGGGTCTCGCCACTGGCCTCACCGGAGAGCTCACCGGAGACCTCACCGGGCAGCGCGTCGACGACGCGCACCAGCCCCCAGTCGGCTGGGCCGGCTTGGATGGCCAACTGCACCACCATTGAAGTGATCACGGCCGTCGCATGCGGCCCGGTCACCGCGATGACCTGTGCGCGACTGGCACCGAGGTCCACCCCCACCGTCAACGCCGGCGGTATCGCGTCGGATCTGGCAGCGCCCGGCCCAGCAACGATCTCGATCTCCTCGGCGGATTCGCCGAACACGGTGGTGAAGGCATCACCGTGGCTGGATCGGCGGGCCCACAGCCGATCGCTGCGGTGGTCTGAGAGGGCCTCTCCGACCGGTCGATACCGGGCGAGATGCGCGGCGCGATGGGCCGCGCTGGCTGCGGCTCGGGCCCGCTCGGTCGCGACTGCCACCATCTCGGCGCGCCGGCGCTCTCCGCGACGCTGTCGTCGACGCTGCCACCATCCCCATCCCCAAGTGACCGATGTCCCCACCACCGCGGTCAGCGCGAAGACCATGAACAGCACCTGGCCGGTGACCACCGCCATGACCGAGGCCGCCACGAGGGTCATGGCCGATCCGATCATTGCCGTACCACCGATACCGCCGCTCGCCGGGGCTGACGGATCATCATCATGGGGCCCTGGCCCATGCGAGGACCACAGGTCTGCCTCGGTGGGCGCCACCGGATCCGGTGTCGGCCGGCGCGGTGGGCGCAGCACCGACCAGGTCAGAGGTCCTGACGCCACCAGACGGACCGTCGCATCGCCGAGGCCGAGCGGTACGGCCTCGATCACCAGACGCGTCGACGCGATCTCGATGACCTCGGGGGCGATGACGGTGCCCGACCAGCACCGCAGCGGCCGATCACCGACACGCATCGGGACCCGGCCGGCCAACTGCATGACCTCGATCCCACCGTCATCATCGATGACCACCCGCAGGTGGTGGGGTTCGAGTCCGGCATCGTCGATGCGCAGCCCGCACCGCCGGCCTCGCCCGAGCAGCGTCATCGGACTCGCCAGCACCTGCGGGGCCGCGACATCGGGACCGGTCAGGATCCGCACCTGCACCCGCCGGGGGTCAGGCGTGGATCGAGACGGCGTCGTGGATACGCAGTGGGAGTTAGCCATGGCATCCGGTGCACAGCGGCTCCGCTGGAACGGAACGATCTGCATGCTCCTCCGCCAGTACCGCCGCCCGACCCGCTCAATCAGGGTGCTGTGAGCACCCGGTGAGACCCGGTGAGATCAGCATCACGAGATTTCCCACCGGGTGAACGATCCGGTGAGGTGCCGGTGAACGGGTCGGGGGATCCTCCGGTGAGGCCGCAGGCGCACGGTGCGTCATGGACGACGACACCTACTCAGACCACGACAACCACCACCAGACCAGCCGGGTCGAACCGGTTGGCGACCTACCAGTAGGCCATCGCTTCAGCGACCAGCTCGAACGCGAATGGCAGCGGCTGCGCTTCGATCGTCGCTCGCTACGTCGAGTGAACGACTGGGGTGTCATCGCCGAGTCCGTCGGCGATCTCGATGAGGTCCTGATCGCCTCGGGGGGCCGATGCCGGCGGCTGTCATCGGAGCACGCCGGGGTCTGGCCCGATGACCGCAGTGCCGATCGGGTCCTCAGCGGCCTCGTCGCCCTCGGTGCCCACGATGATCTCGCAGCGCGCATCGTGCTCCAGCGGATCCTGCCGGCACTGTTGATGTTGACGCGGGCGCGGCTCAGCCGCGGTCTGTCCACCGGCCACCTCGAAGATCTCGTCGGCGCGGCCTGGATCGTCATCCGCACATTCGACCCCCAGCGCCGACCGAGCTGTCTGGCCGCGGCGCTGGTTCGCTCCACCGAGCACATCGCCTATAAGGCCGCCGAACGCCGCCGCTCGGCGACCGAGATCGTTGTGGACACCGAGCGGCTGCCGATCGTGCATCAACAGAGTGGACCGAATGCGCTCGAGGAACTGGCGACGCTGGTGACCGAGTTGCATCTCGACGCCGATGATCGTCAGTTGATCACAGAACTCCTTGAGACCGGCTCGACCGAGATCGTGGCACTGAGACATGGGGTGACGGCGCGCACGATCCGCAACCGTCGCAGCGCGATGGTCACTCGGATCCGCGAGGCCATGCCGGCGGTCTGAACGTCGCCGGCCGCTTGGACAAGAACGCGTCGATGCCCTCCTGGGCATCGGGCGAGACCACCGAGGTCGCCATCAGTTCGATCATCGCCCGGTAGGCCGCCGTCTGATCGAGATCCACCTGGGCGTAGAACCCGCGCTTTCCCGCCGCTTTGGAATCCGGTGCACCACGCGTCATCCTGTGCGCCATTTCGAGGACGGCTTCGCCGAGTCGGTCATCGGCAACGACGCGGTTGACCAGTCCCCACTCAGCGGCGGTATGCGCATCGATGGGATCGCCGCTGAGCGCCATCTCGAGGGCGCGTTTGCGTCCGATACTGCGCGCCACGGCAACGAGGGGCGTATGGCAGAACAGGCCACCGCGACCGCCGGGGAGTGCGAACGCGGCGGACTCAGCCGCGATGGCGAGATCACAGGATGCGACCAGTTGGCATCCAGCTGCGGTGGCGAGCGCGTGGACCTGTGCGATCACCGGCTGCGGGATCCGCTGGATGGTGTCCATCATCTCGGTGCAGACCTCGAAGACCTCATGAGCGGCGTCGAGATCGGCGCCGGCCAGGTCACCGAAGTTGTGGCCGGCGGAGAACACCGGGCCCTCAGCCGCCAACACCACCGCCAGCGCGTCACTGCGACCGACAGCACCGAATGCCTCGGTGAGTTCGCGCATCACCCCGAGCGCGAGCGCGTTTCGCTGATCGGGACGATCGAGGGTGATCGTCGCGATCTCGCCTTGACGACCGACACGGATCGCAGATGCGTCCATCGATGCAGACTACCCATCGTGGCGCAGGCTCGAATCCGAACGGATCGGGCACCGTGACCGCGCCACCCGACGCTCCATCGCAGCGTCTTCATCTCCCCCCGCTACCGTGTCCGTGTGGCTCCCCCGTCCCAACGCTCCCTCGATGGTGCCATCATCGCCGTGATCGGGATCACCGGCGGACTCGGTTCAGCCATCGCTCAAGTCCTCACTGAACGTGGCGCCACCGTGATCGGTGCGAGCCGCAGTGCCGGCACCACCGAGTCCGACACCATTGCGCTGGACCTGCGCGATCCGGACGCCGGCACGGCGCTGGTCGAGGCCGCCATTTCGAGGCATGGTCGACTCGACGGGGTCATCAATGCGGCCGGCATCGTCGCATTCGGCGATCTCACCGATACCGACGATGTGGTGATCGAAGAGGTCTTCTTGACCGATGTGCTCGGCCCGTTGTGGCTGATCAAGCGCGTCGCTGCGACGCTCGCAGAGTCCAAGGGGTTCATCTTGAATATCTCGGCGGTGGTCGCCGAGGCGCCGATGCCGTCGATGGCGGCCTATTCCGCCGCCAAGGCCGCGCTCGCAGCCGCGGCGGTGTCGCTGCGACGCGAACTGCGTCGCCAGGGTGTCACGGTCATCGACGCCCGGCCACCCCATACCGAGACCGGGCTCGCAACCCGTCCGGTTGCGGGCGCCGCACCACGCCTCGCCGAAGGTCTCGATCCGATGAGCGTCGCGATGCGCATCGTCGATGCGATCCAACACGGTGAGACCGAGATCGCATCGACGCAGTTCACGTGAACCGTCGCACCCGCTTGACGATCATCGGCATCGGAGCCGGTGTGTACGGCCTGTCCGGGCCGGGCCAGACCGCCGGCTTCTCGGTGTTCGTGGACCCGGTGTCAGCAGCGCTCGGACTCTCTCGTGCTGAGCTGACCACGATCTACCTCGGTGCCACCCTGCTCGCGGCGCCGACGGGGATCTGGCTTGGGCGACATCTCGCCCGACGGCGAACCGCGACCATGATCCGCATCGTGGCGACGATGTTGGCCACCGCGCTCGTGATCGTGGCGCTGGCCCCATCAGCGCCGATCCTTGCGCTGGGGGTCTTCGGCCTTCGGGCCTTCGGACAGAGCGGGATGTCGTTGACCTCGACCGTGCTCGTGGCCCGGGCCATCGATGTCCGCCGCGGTGCCGCACTCGGCTGGTTGGCGGCACTGGCCGGATTCGCGATCACCCTGACCCCATTGCTCGCCAGCCGCGTGATCCCCGTCGCCGGATGGCGCCAGACCTGGCTACTCCTCGCCGCCACCGTGCTGATCGGTTCATACCTGCTGGCTGGTCTCACCGGTCGTCTAAACCTCGACGGTAACGGCCGGGCCGAAAGCGCAGCCGACCACCACGAACACGATGGACACAAGACCGTGGCCGTTGACGATGCCGCAGCTCACCGCGAGGCCCACGCATCTGAACGCCAACGGCGCTGGGCCCTGGTCGTCGTGACCGCAGCGGTTGCGACCACCGGAGGTGTCGTGACCGCGCTCGCGTTCCACCAGATCGCAGTGCTCGGAGAACGTGGTCTGTCTGCGACGGCTGCGGCCACCAACTTCCTGCCTCAGAGCATCGCCGCGGCCACCTGCGCCGTCCTCGTCGGCCGCGCCGTCGACCGACTTCCGGGCCGACTGGTGCTGGCCTCGGTGATGGGTGTGCTGATCCTTGCGCTGGTCTCACTCTGGCTCGTCGACTCACCGGCGACGGCGGTGCTGTTCGGATTGTTGCTCGGCACCGGTGTGGCAGCGAATCATGCCAGTGAGGGAGCACTGCTGGTCCGCTGGACCGGAACCGAAGGCCTCGGTGCTCGACGAGGTCGCATGATGGCGATCGCCGTTGCGGCAACAGCGGTCGCTCCGCTGACGTTCACACTCCTCGCCGATCTCACCGGCTCGTTCACCAGGGCCGCATCGGTGCTGACCGTCTTGCCACTCATGGTCGCGGTCGGTGCGCTGTTGGCACCGTTGGCTGAACCGAAGCTCTGGTCTCGTGCCGAATCCTCAGCTGTGCTCGAGGCGGTAGCGAATCACAACGAGGCCTGAACCTCCCGCTTCGGCCCGCAGGACACCGTCGAGACTGGCGGTGCCACCACCACCGGGAGACTCCACGCCACCGCCGAGACCAGCAGGACCATCGCTCCCAGCCGCCACCGACCCGCCGCCACCGGCATAGAACTGCGCCACACCGGTGATCGACGACTCGAGGCCATCACCGCCCGCCCCACCGCCGAGCGCCGACCCGTCACCACCGGGACTCCCGGCACCGCCACCACCGCCGCCGGCGTTGTTGGCGACTGCGTTGTCCCCACCACGATGACCTGCGGTTGCTGCGCCGCCGACACCGACCGTCGATGACGAGGTGCCCGCACCACCACCGGATGCTCCCATGCGGCCATCGATGCTGGTCGTGGCGCGGCCTCCACCGCCACCGCCGGCGGAGATGACCCCGCCGAGTTGCGATGGGCCGCCGTCCCCACCGGCGATATTGCCTCCGGTGCTCGGTAGCCCACCGGAACCGACCATGACCCCGGTCGATCCCGACAACGTCAGCGAACCGGTGCGCAATGCTCCCCCGCCACCACCACCGGTGCCCGCACCACCGCCGGCGCCGATGACCAGATACTCCACGGCGAGACCACTCCCGCAGGTCTCGCGGACATTGAACGATGACGAACCCGGCGACTCATGGATATGGACCAGGTAGGTGGCTGCCCCATCCGAATAGGACTCGATGCGATCGCCGCCGTCACCGCGGCATAGCGCCACGGCACGCTGGTCGGCATTGGTCTGCTCGAGTGGGATCACGGCCGCGACTCCGACGAGGACCGCACCGGCCATAACCGCGACCGCACCCGCGAGCACACCGCGGCGTGCGCCCGGGTGCCGTCGCCTACGAACCATCGGCGACCACCCGGTTGTGGTGCATGATCTCCTCGTCGCTGGATACACCGGGATCGGAGTCGGGGGCGGCGAAGGGTGGTGGGATGATCGGCGCTCGGGTGGGGGTGCTCAGATCGCTGCGATCCGACGCCCGGTAGCAGTACGCCTGTGGACCATCGAAGACATAGAACACGACGGCGCCATCATCGGCGTCGAACACGATGCTCTGTTGGGCGCCGGCCCCGACCGCGACCAGGCCGGCGAAGGATCCGAGTTCGACGACCTCGCCGGGTGCGTGGAATCCCTCGCCGACCTCCACCAGATGGGCCCGGTGGCGCGCCACCAGCCAGGCCGCCTCACCGCGCCGTCGTGCCCGCCAGGCGACCACGACACTCGATACCGCCACCGCCACTGCGACGGCAGCGACCATGACCATCACCACCCGGGCGATACTGCGCCGCAGTGATACTGGGCCCGCCTCGATGAGGCCGGTCCGCTCGATCGGCTCTTCGATGATCCATGAGAGCACTGTCATCGGACCACCCGGTGACTCCGGTTCGTCAGAGCGGCGCTGCATCGTGGTGGCGGCCACACGGGCACGTCGGTCGTTCAACTCGAAAATCCACTCGGCCGTCTCACGGCGCCCATCGCCGAGTTCGACGCTCGCAGCAACGACCACCGTCAGCATGCCGGTGATCTGAGTGGCGCGATCGATGCGGTCGGCCACCGCCAGAGCCCGAGCGAAATCGACCGTCGCCGCGACCACGGTCGGGTTCGAGCCCAACTCGACCGGCTCGAAGCCGACCAGGGTCTGGGACCACCCGGCCTCAGAGCGGACCGAGACCGAGACCTCCAACGCTGCTGTGTCACCGAGTGCACGATCGAGTCCGTCGACGCGCATCCGCGCCTCGATCGCGTCGTTGAGTTCGAGGAACAGCGGATCGCCGAAGCGAATCGGTTCACCGCGATGGATCGGATCTGACACTGCGGTCGCTGCCGAGTAGTCGAACTCGATCCCGAGGCCGACCGGACGCGAGAACGAGCCGGTGATGGTCGTCGGCAGACGCCAGATCATCACCGCAGCGACCACCGCAACCACCGCCACCACGATCCACACCGCCGGCGAGCCATGCGTCGACGATGCAACTCCGGTGCCCCGCGAGCCAGTGCCCCCATCGGGTGCCTGGACGGTGCTCATGGCTGTGATGCCGTTACGACACCCGAGCGCGCCGGACCTCGGTCGACCCCGATATTGGCGCGCGGTCGATCCCGGCGCCGACGACGTCGGCGCCGGCGACGACGAAGTGCGGTGGTCGCCGCTGCGATCACTAGGCCGATCGCCCCGGTGCGCAGTGTCGGTGACACCAACGCTGTGGCCCAGGGTTGTCGGACCGTCACTGCGGACCGTCCGACGATGTCGGCGTCGGTCGGCCGATGACGATCGGTGAAGGTGTTGTTGTCACCGCGCAGCACCGAGCGCGTCGTCATCAGTGCCCCATCGATGCGCTCGTCGATCTCGGTGGTCCGATCGATGATGCGGTGCAAGATGACCGCATCGCCCATCTCGGGAACCCGGTACGCGACGACATCACCGACGCGGTACTCGTTTCGGGCCAATAGCACGACGACATCACCCGATGAGATGGTCGGCTCCATCGAATCACCGCGCACCGAGACATAGGCCAACGGCCACGTACCGACGGGCACCATCAGCACCATCACCAGCGCGAGCACGACCAGGACCGCCGCAGCCCGGGCAGGCACCCGACCTCTCACCACCGATCACCCGGCGTTGTTCGGGTTCTCGAGACTGTCGAATGCGATGACCGAGATCTCGTCGATGGCGCTCATCGGCACCGCCAGTGCCGTGGTGACACATGCGGCGCGATCCTCCGTTGAGGTATCGCACAGCACCCAAGCGCTCGCAGCGGCCGAACCGTCGACGGTCGAGCGCAGCTGCAACCACACCTCGGCGTTGGCATCGGTGACCGGCCCGGACTGGTTCGCTCCGCCGGTCTCATCAGTGCGCTCGATCGTGAACTCGACCTCGTCGACGAGCGCGGTGGTGGTGCTCGCAGCGGTGGCATCGGTGCGGTATTCGATATCGGAGACACCGAAACCCTCGACCTCGGCCACCCCCTGGCCGACATTGGAGCCGTCGAGGTCGATATTGGCCGCCAGCGCCGTGCCGGCGAGGCCGACCACGGCAACCGCCGCGATCGCCGGGACCAGGCTCTGTCGGGTACGGGTGAACATCATCATGCGAAACATCGGATCCTCCTCGGGTGTGTCCGCCACGTGTCTCCGGACCGCCCGGATGCACTCGTCCAGCCAAGTCAGGTGGCACCGGGTACACAATGGCGACACCTACTCGAGGCGCAGGAGATCCTCACTCACGACACGGGACGGATGATGCCCGACACCGTTCGCTGATGGTCGCCGGTGCTGACATCGGTGAGGGCCTCAGGCTCGAATCGTCTGTATCTGCAGGGCTCAACCACGAATTCATCGGATTACACGACAAAGTTGATCATTTTGATCGGGATTGCTAAAGTCGACCCGTCTTATCACCTTTCACCGGCCGACCGGTCCATCCCAAGGAGAACCCATGGCGCTGTTCCTCGCCGAGATCCGCACCCCCGCCGATATCGACTCGACCCTCGATCAGATCCGTGCCGCCACAGCCGAGGCCGGCGCCGACTTTGTCGAGGCCCAGGTGACCGCAGACCGCTCGCAGGTGTTCGCGATCATCGAAGCCCAAGATGAGGCCATCGCAGATCGCGTCCGCACCGAACTTGCTACCGCAGGTCTCACCGTCGAGGCCCTGAGCGCGGTGCGACTCGTCGGCGCCGATATCGACGAGATCAAGGCACAACGTCCGGCATCTGGCTATCTCGTCGAATGGGATCTGCCCGACGGCCTGACGATGGACGCCTACCTGGCGCGCAAGAAGGAGAAGTCACCGCTGTACGCGCAGGTGCCCGAGACGACCTTCCAGCGGACCTACGTACGCGAGGACATGGTCAAGTGCCTGTGCTTCTACGACGCGCCCGACGCCGAGGCGGTGCTGCGGGCCCGCGATGTGGTCGGAGCACCCGTCGATCGCCTCCATGAACTGTCCGAGATCGACTCCACCGCGCTGTGATGAACGCCACCGATACGGCGTCTGCGACGACCACCATCGGCGACCATCGCCATGTGGTTGACCCGGCGCTGCTCACCTCGATCGCGAACGACTGCCCGACGGTCGACAACAACATCGACTTCGACGGCCGGAGCCTGCTGCGACGTCTCGCCGACAGCGGCTGTCTCGACCTCGGACTGCCCGGCAGTGCCGGCGGATACCGGGACCAGGCGCGGGTGCTCACCGATCTCGCATCGGTGTGCATGACGAGTGCATTCACCGCCTGGGCCCATCGCATGACGGTGGAGTACCTCGCGGTGTTCGGCGGCGATCACCTCGCCGACCTCGCCCATCGGGTCCGCTCGGCCGAGCGGCCCGGCTCGACGGCTCTGGCCGGCACCTTCCGCGCCGCAGCCGGTGTGGCCGAACTTCCCGTCATCGAACGTAGCGGGCGCGCCAGCGGCTTCATCTCGTGGGCTTCGAACCTCTATGACGACGCGGTGGTCGTGACCGGGGTCGATCGCGGCGACGGTCCATCACTGGTGGCCTTCGACCGCAGCGGCCCCGGTGTCGAGGTGCGCGCTGTCACCGGACTGATGGCCCTCGATGGGACCCACTCGGGAGCACTGCGGCTCACCGAGATGCCGGTCGCGCCCACTCAGGTGCTGTCGGCACCCTTCGATGAGTTCATCGCCCGCGTGCGACCCACCTTCTTGACGATGCAGTCGGCCTTCGCGCTCGGGCTCGCCTCGGCATCGCTGTCGGAGATCGGCGACCTGGACGGACCAGCGATCGCCCTCGAGCACGAACTCACCTCGACTCGCAGCGATCTCGCCCGGCTGACCGGCGAGGTGGAGCGTGCTGCTGGCGAACTCGACCGCGCCAGGACCCCATCGCTGCGCGCCGCGCTCGAGACCCGACTCGAAGCGTCCCATCTCGCGACCCGGGCCACACAGCTCGAACTCGCATTGCGCGGTGGGTCCGGCTTTGGAGCGACGACCCCGACCGCCCGGCGGGTGCGCGAGGCGCTGTTCCTGCCGGTGCAGTCGCCGACCGAGGTCCAGCTGCACTGGGAACTGGCCCAGCAGCCATGAATCCGGCCATCCGACTCAGCGATATCAGCGTCACCCTCGGCGACGAGACCACCGGGCGGACCACGGTGCTTCGCGATATCTCACTCGATCTCGGCCATGATGAGGTGCTCGCCATCGTCGGTCGCAGCGGTGTGGGCAAGAGCACGCTGCTGCGGGTCCTGGCCGGATTGGTCGAGACCTCAGCGGGCACCGTCGAACACCACCGTGTCCACGGACCGCATCGCAGTGCGATGGTGTTTCAGGACGCACTGCTGCTGCCATGGCTGAACGTCGTCGACAATGTCGCGTTCAGCCTGCAGCTCACCAGCCATCCCGGTCGTCTCCGCCGACGTCGCGACCGCCGTCGGCATGCCCGCAGTGTGCTGGAGCGACTCGATATCGGCCATCTCGCCGAGCGCTATGCCTCCCAGTTGTCCGGCGGTCAGCAACAGCGGGTCGCGATCGCGCGCGCCGTGGCGGCAGAACCCGATGTGCTGTTGCTCGACGAGCCGTTCTCAGCGCTCGATATCGCCACCAGATCCTCGTTGCAGCAGTGGGTCCTCGACCATCGTGACTCGCTGGCCTCGGCGATCGTCCTGGTGACCCACGACCTCGCCGAGGCCCTGTTCGTCGCCGACCGAATCGCACTGTTGCACCACAGCGACGACCGCGATCATCGCGACCAGACGGCATCGATCGCGTTCTGGGCCTCCGATGTCGAGGACCGCCACCACTTGGCGTCGAGCGCGGTGCGATCCGAGATCGAACATGCCATGGCGGTCTCGACACCGTGATCGACACCCGTCATTCCGTGACGACCGACCACCGACCACCATCACCGAAGGAACCGATATGGACCATCGCCTGAACCAGCATCCATCACAGCCGCATCACGGCGCACACCACTGCGCGTCACATCCGATGTCGTCCTGCGACGGGTTCGGCCGGCGGCGGTTCCTGCGCCTGGCTGCGGGGACCGGCCTCATCGCCGCCGGTGGTCCGATGCTGTTGGCGGCCTGCTCGGATACAGGCGATGGCGCCGGAGCCGACATCACCTCACCAGCAGCTGCGGCGGGTGTGACCGCATCGCTCGGAGCGCTGCGGGTCGGCTATCTGCCGATCACCGATGCCTCACCATTGCTCGTCGCCCATGCCACCGGTGCACTCGAGACGGCCGGGTTCGACGCCGCCGACCCGACCCTGTTCCGGTCATGGGCCGATCTGGTCGAGGCGTTCCAGGGCGGCCAGGTCGATGTGGTCCACCTGTTGATGCCCCTCGCGGTCCGTCTGCGCTTCGGCGCTGACTTCCCCGCCAAGGTCGTCGCCTGGAACCACACCAACGGCTCGGCGCTGACCGCAGCACCGCGGATCGACACGGTCGCCGACCTCGCCGGCGAGACGGTCGCGATCCCGTTCTGGTGGAGCATCCACAATGTGGTCCTGCAGAAACTGCTGCGCGCGAATGGCCTCACTCCGATCATCGACGGGGATCCGTCAGCGGCGGATGGGACCGTCAAGCTGGTGATCCTCCCACCACCCGACATGGTCCCGGCGCTCGCTGCGGGATCGATCGCCGCGTTCATCGTCGCCGATCCGTTCAACGCCCTCGCGGAGCTCGGTGATGCCGGACGGGTCCTGCGCTTCACCGGAGATGTCTGGCGCGACCACGCCTGCTGTGTGACGGTGGTCAATGAGGACTTCGTCACCGGGCGCGGTGACGCCGCCCAGGGTCTCGTGAACGCGCTCGCAGCATCACAGTTGACCATCGCCGATGATCGTCCCGGCGCAGCGCGACTGCTCGCGGATGGCGGCTACCTCCCCCAATCGGTCGAGTCGATCGAACGGGCACTGACCCATTACGCCACCGAGGAGTATCTGGACTCCGGAGCGATCACCCATCCCGAGTGGAACGCTGAGCGCATCGGTTTCCAGCCCTATGCCTTCGAGTCGTACACCACCGCGCTCATCGAGTCGTTGCGCGACACCCTCATCGATGGTGACACCGCGTTCTTGGCCGAGATCGATGACCGCACCGCGCATCGCGAATTGATCGCCGAGGGTCTCGCGAAGAGCGCGATCGACGCGAACGGAGGCCCGGCCCGCTTCGGTCTCGCGTCCTATGAACGGCTGGAGACGATCGCACCATGAGCATCTCGGCGCGAATCGTCGAACGGGACCACGACACCGCGATGGTGTCCGGACCCGACCCGGCACCGTTCCATGAGCCGGCCCAGACCCCGACACCGTCGACCGTGAACGTCTCGGGAGACTCGGCGTTGCCTGCAGCGAGCCCGCGGCGGCGTGGGTGGTCGGCGATCTGGCCACGCGCCGCGGCGATCGGCCTCACCGTCGCGCTGTGGTGGCTGTTGACCGCGGTGGTCTGGGCGGGAAATCCGGTGCTCGGCCGCATCGGCCCAGCCGATGCGCTACCGGCTCTGTGGAGCGGACTCGTCGACGGTTCACTCATCGGCGATCTGCGCGCCAGTCTCATCCGACTCGGAACCGGTCTCGGTGCCGCCTTCGTCATCGGTGTGCCACTCGGCGCGCTGCTCGGAGCCCACCGGCGCCTCGAACAGGCCACCGCACCGGTCACGAACTTCATCCGGATGATCTCACCGCTGGCATGGGCGCCGGTGGTGATCGTCGCCGTCGGGGTCGGCTCGGCACCGGTGATCCTGTTGATCGCCATCACGGCGGTATGGCCGCTGATGCTCGGCACCGCCGCCGGGGTGCGCGCCGTCTCGCCGGCCTGGCATGCCGTGGCCACCTCGCTCGGCGCCAACGATGTCGAGCGGCTCCGCCTCATCACCGTGCCGGCCATCCGGGCCAATGTGCTGACATCGCTGCGCCTCGCGCTCGGTGTGGCCTGGATCGTGCTCGTGCCCGCCGAGATGCTCGGCGTCGACTCCGGCCTCGGTTACGCCGTGCTCAATGCCCGTGACCAACTCGACTATGCCGGCCTCGGCGCCACCGTCGTTCTGATCGGCATCACCGGCTTCACCCTCGACAGCGCATTCCGCTTCATCTTCCGCGTCGATCCGCGCGTCAGTGCCTGACACTGCATCGCAAGCTCTGGCTGCGGCCGGGACACCATGGCGGAGGTGGACGGGAATCGAACCCGCCGAACGAGGATCGCTCGTTCCAACCGCTTTGAAGGCGGCGGCACCCACCAGGCGTGCGGACACCTCCGCACCCGACGCTATCGCCGGGCGCGGTGACCCGGCTGCGGGGCCGTGCTTTCAGTCGCGGCGCGCTTCGCGGCGGGCCTTGCGACGGCGATGGCGCCGCAACACCCCGAGGCCGAACCAGATCAGCGCACCGAACGCAGCTGAGAACAGGATCACGAGCCACAGCGGCCATGTGAAGTCGAACCACAGGAACTTGACCTGGGTCGACTGCCAGTTCTGCATCATGAAGATGACCAGAGCTGCGATTCCCGAACCGGCACCGATGGTGCCCAGGGTCACCGAACTCGCAGAGTCGTTGTTGGCATCGTCGTCGATCATGGCGACCACAGTACCGTTGCATCAGATGACCACAATCCGAAATCTGTTCTGCACCGCGCAGACCGCTTCAACCCTCGGTGAGGAGATCCGCGCCCTGGTGCCCGGCATCGAATTGATCGAGCTGCGCGACGATGCCGCGGTCAGCGAGGACGATCTCGCTCGGATCGACGCTGCATTCTTCTCCGCCGATGCCTATCCCGAACGCGCCCCGGCGTTCATGAGTGTCTGCCTGTCAGCTCCCAAGCTGCAGTGGCTCCACTCCTACTCAGCCGGCACCGATCATGCCGTGTTCTCGATGCTGGCCGAGCGCGGCGTCATGATCACCAACTCCCCCGGTGCGTCGGCCCCGCCGATCGCCGAGACGGTGATGATGTATCTCCTGGCGCTGACGCGTCGACTCCCCGACTGGTTCGATGCCCAGCGCGACCGGGTCTGGGCGCCGCATCAGATCACCGAACTCGCCGGGGCGCGCCTCGCGGTGGTCGGTATGGGTCCGATCGGCCTCGAGGTGATCGCACGGGCGCAGGCCTTTTCAATGCGCGTCGTCGGTGTCCGGCGCACCATCTCCGGTGATGAACCGTGTCCGACACACCGCATCGCGGACCTCGCCCGGGTGGTCGGTGAGGCCGATGTGGTGGTCTCGGCGCTGCCGCTCGCCGACGAGACCCGCAATCTGTTCGATCGATCGATGCTGTCAGCGATGGCGCCGGGGGCGCTGTTCGTCAACGTCGGTCGCGGTGAGTCCGTGGATGAGGATGCGCTGGTGGACCTGCTCGAATCCGGCCATCTCGGTGGCGCGGCGCTCGATGTGTTCGCCACCGAACCACTCGATCGATCCAGTGCACTGTGGTCACTGCCCAATGTCATCATCACCCCGCACTCCTCGGGGGCTTCGACCACCACCGGCCGACGAGCCGCACAGATCTTCATCGACCTCCTCGGTCGCCTGATGGCGGGCGAGGAACTCGATCGGGCGCGCTGAGACCGCGCCGGCGACGGCCACCACCGCGACATTCATCCGGCAGCGTCAGAGCCGGTGCCGACGCCAGCATGCACTCGTTCTGACACCTCTGCGATTCGGTGCCGGCACGTTGGTCGACGTGGCACGACCACCTAACGTCCGTGGCCCGATCCTCCCCATGTGTGCACTGCCATGGAGGCGATCATGTTCGACCAACCCCCGATGACCAACGGCCGCATCGACGGCCTGACACTGTGCTGGTCGGTGAAGGGCGGCAGCGGAACCACGGTGGTGGCCGCTGCGCTCGCACTCACCAGCGAACCGCCGGTGATCCTGATGGATCTCGCCGGTGACCAGCCCGCCGTGCTCGGCCTCCCCGAGCCCACCGGCCCCGGGGTCGGCGACTGGTTGGCCTCTGATGCGCCGGCGAGTCATCTCGCCGATCTGGCCATCGAGGTGGCCCACGGGGTCCGCCTGATCCCACGCGGTCGACCGGATGACCGCAGTGGTCTGCGGTCGTCGGTGACCACCGGTGATGATGATCCGGTCCGTCTGCAGCGTTGGGACGAACTGATCGGTGAGTTGGCCGCCGATCGGGTGCATCTGATCGTCGATGCCGGCACCGGCGAACCACCCGATGTTCTGAACGAGTCCGCCGAGCGATCGCTGTTGGTGACACGGGCGTGCTATCTGTCACTGCGCCGAGCGGTGAACTCGACGATGCGACCCACCGGGGTGGTGCTGGTCTCAGAGGCCGGTCGGGCGCTTCGGGCCAATGATGTCGAGGCGGCACTCAACGCCGACATCGTGGCCGAGGTCGCTGTTGACCCGGCGGTGGCACGCGCCGTGGATGCGGGTCTGCTCGCAGCCCGACTGCCGCGCGCGCTGCGACGCGATCTCGGCGGCGCCGCATGAGCGTGACGGGCATGCCCGCGACCGAGCACCACACCCGCAGAGACCACACCTCTCACCCGAAGACCGGCCGAAGCGGTGCCGACCATGACCAGATCGTCGAGCAGCTCTGTGCCCGGGTCGCCGAGATTCCCGGCGACGTTCGCGAGATCGCAGCGCGCGAACTGGCGCTACTCGCACCGTTACTGCATGGCCCGGCACGCGACGCGGCCCTCGCCGCATCGGTGGCGCGTCTGGTGGGCCTCGGTGGGCTCGAGCGTCTGCTCGACGATGCCGAGGTCAGCGAGGTGTTGGTCAATGCCGGTGAGGTGTGGGTCGAGCGATCCGGCCGACTCGAACGCGCCGGGGGCATCGATCCGGTGGAATTGGACGCGGTCCTCGAACGCATCCTGGCTCCCCTCGGCCGACGCCTCGACCATGCACATCCGATGGTCGATGCACGCCTCGCCGATGGATC
>SKFX01000131.1 GCA_007117775.1 Ilumatobacteraceae bacterium | reverse complement strand
GAGGAGTCATTGGCCGAACTGGCGGCATCGATCGCCGAGATCGGGGTACTGCAGCCGATCCTGGTGCGGGCACTCGATGAGGGCGGCTATGAACTGATTGCCGGTGAGCGGCGGTGGCGGGCGGCGAACCGGGTCGGGCTGGCGGTCATTCCAGCGCTGGTGCGCACCGCCGACGATCGGGGCTCGATGGAGCAGGCACTGATCGAGAACCTCCACCGCCAGGACCTGACGGTGCTCGAGGAGGCGGCCGCCTATCAGCAGTTGATCGAGGACTTCGGTCTGACCCATGAGCAGGTGGCGGACCGGGTCGGCAAGAGCCGGACCGCCATCACCAACACCCTGCGTTTGATGGGCCTGCCGCCGGCGGTGCAGCATCTGTTGGTCGACGGTCGTCTCAGCGCTGGTCACGCCCGAGCGTTGCTCGGCACCCCGGACCGGGCACTGCAGGAGGAGTTGGCCCAGCGCGCCGCTGACGAGGGATGGACAGTGCGCGCCGTCGAGGAGGCGGTGCGCGGTGGAGGAGTGGAGTCCGATCCCGCCCCGGAACCCGATGCTCCGAGTGGACGCACCGGCACGGGCACGATCGACGGTGCCGGGCTCGGGCCCAACACTCGGCTGCGACCGCCGGGGCTCCTGGAGCTGGAGGAGTTGCTGGCCCGCCATCTCGACACCCGCGTCAGCGTGCAGATGACTGCCAAGAAGGGCCGCGTCGGGATCGACTTCGCCGACCTCGAGGACCTTGAGCGCATCTACCGCCGCATCATCGGCGACGCCGGCTGACCACAGCATTGGTCGAATCACGCGTCGAGAGAGCGGTCACGGCTCGGTGTGGGCCTTCAGGTCCGTCCGACACGGCGCTGAAACCCTCAACCTCAGGCGCGACCTCACCGAAGTCGAGCACCCGGATGGGCTGACCCTTCGGGTGAGGGTGAATTCACAGGATGGGAAAACATGTGGATAACTCGCCGATCCAGCTTATGACGGAGTTCACATGTATGCACTTCTAGCACCGTCACGCTGGCACGATATCCTTCGAAAAATTGTCAGCGCAACGATTCGGTAGAGGGGATATCGTGGGGAAATCTCCCTACCCAATCCTGAAAGCGCTTCAGTTCGATGGAGCGGTCGGATCAGCACCGTTGCCGTCACGATCGCCGTCATCCACCGTGTCATCCACGGGTTGGTGGGCCCAGCGTCCGAGTGCGATGTCGATCGAGGCGGCCAGATCGGGCGTGCGGTCCAAGATCGTCGAGATCGGCCCGAGCGAGCACAGCACGGCGGTCATCTTGGTCTCGCGCAGCACCGGATGGCGGATGCCGGTTGATTCCACGGCCAGATCACAGGATCCGGCCAATTCCGAAGACAGCTGGCGAGCCAGTGACCGACCGGTGGGGGAATCGAATCCGGGCACCGAGTAGTACGCGACCGTGCAGCGGGCATCGGTGTGGGGGATGAAGCCGACATACACCGACGCTGCGAAGCGATTGGCCATCGCAGCCTGCGCCGACGGATCGGGCTCGTCGACGGCGATCACGGTGGCGCCGTGGTGGCGGATCGTCTGGGCCACCTGACGAGCCAGTCCGCTCATACCACCGAACTGGCCGATCACGATGCGCAGATCGGCCAGCTGGCGATCGTTGCCGGTCATCGACGCGATCTCTCGCACCACTGCAACGCCGGGCCCCGATCCGCTCTGGCGGCCGAGCACCTCGAGCGCGGTGATCACATCGCGTCCACAGACCCCATCGTCGGGCAGGCCATAGTTGCGTTGGAACGACGTCAGCGCCCGTGCGGTATCGGGGCCGAAGATCCCGTCGATGCGGTCGCAGTCGAACCCGATCCGCAACAGCAACCGCTGCAATTCGGCCACATCGTCACCGCGCAGATTCGGCGAGGTCAGCAACAGCAGACGATCACCCAGACGCCAACAGGCCTCGACGAGCACCTTCCAGGTGGTGTGATCGCAGACACCGGTGGCCTTCAGACCGCGGCTGGCCTGGAGTTGTGCCACCGCCTCCTCGGTTGCGAAGCAGTACTCTCCGGCTCGGACACCAGCCCGGTTGAATCCGGCCAGATTCAGCCTGCGCTGCAGGTCACGGACCGGTTCACCGCGCTGGCCCGGCCTCAGGGGGAAGTTGGCAGGAATTCGTCGAGCTCCTGCAACAGATGGGCTTTGCCCTTGGCCCCGACGAGGCGCTTGCGCACCTCGCCATCTTTGATGATCAGCAGCGTCGGGATGCTCATCACATTGAATCGCATCGCCAGATCGGGGTGTTCGTCCACGTTCAGCTTGGCGATGGTCGCCTGATCACCGAGTTCGTCGGCGAGCTCGGCCAGGATCGGGGCGATGGCCTTGCACGGCCCACACCATTCGGCCCAGAAGTCGACGACGACGGGTCCGGTGGCGGTGCCGACCACCTCATCGAAGGTCGCTGATGTCATGGTCACGATGTCATTGGCCATATCGATGTCCTCTGCAGATGGTGCGTTCCCCGGAGACCCGGGGGTGGAACGCTGGTGTGGAAATG
>SKFX01000223.1 GCA_007117775.1 Ilumatobacteraceae bacterium | reverse complement strand
TCTGCCCACCGGCGTGGCCAGCCGATTCAGTCAGCCGTCGGTGAGATCCGCAGCCGATGTTGATCGCTCGGCGACGTCTTGCAATCGCCGGTCGTGGTGCACCAGCGCCATCCGTGCAGGGTGCAGACCAACTCATCGCCGTCGATCTCGCCGAACACCGACAGATCGGCGTTGCGATGCGGACAGCGGCGTTGCAGCGTGAAGCCGTCGAGTTCGATATCGGGTTCGACCTCGGTCGGCGGTGCCAGTTTGCGGACCGCTTCGGCCTCGGTGCGGCGCATCCGCTCCACCGACAGCGACTTGAAGAAGTTGTACACGTACTCGTTGAAGTCACCGGCCCGCCAGGCGCTGAACCGACAGGACAGGAACAGCGAGTTGCTCCAGTCCACGGCGCGCTCGGCGACCACGGTCTCCACGAGGTCGCGGGCGATACGGAATCGGAAGTCGTAGATGTCGGCATCGGTGGCCTCGCGCACCTGACCGGTACCGAAGTCGATCAGGATTCCGAGGTCGCCGGCCTCGAGCAGACAGTTCGCTCCGATCGCGGCGCGCAGCGTCGGTGCCATCGCCAACAGTGGTTCCCACCACGCTGAGAGCGTGGCGACCAGATCGGTGGGTTCGCGTCGCCAGCTGGCATGCAGATCGTCGAGCCAACCGGACCAGTCGCGCTGATACTCGCGCAGATAGCGCTCCTTGTCATCGAAGATCGCTGCGACCTCATCGTCGGGGATCGGATGGGTGACTTCGATGGCATCGGGGGTGATATCGATCTCGGTGCCCGGAATCGCGAGGATGCCATGGTGGCCGGCGGTGTCGAGGCGGGCCAGAAACGACCGCTGATCGGGGAAGATGCTCGGCTCATCGCCGGTGATCACATTGAACCCGAACAGATCGGGGTCCAAGAATGCCGGTGGGCCGGCACTCGGGACCACGGCACGCGCCCCGATGGTCTCCACATAGCGCATGGCGCGGGCGAACTGGGCGTCGACTTTGGCGGCGCAGCGCTCGGCCAGATCGACAGGATCGAGTTCATACACCATCGGATACCAGATCGCGCCGGAGTACTGCAGCCAGTGCAGGTCGACAGGTCCGTGGGCGCTCAGCGCACCCAGATCGGTGGTCCGACAGTCGTTCTGGTTCACGAGGCGCGTCATGCCGTCATGCACCACCATGGCCGAGTCACCGCCGGGGCCGTCGGTGATCGAGGTCTCGATGTGGATCGCCACGGTGAGACCGGGGGCGATCTCGAGTTCGGTGCCGTCGACGGTGCGGATGAACTCGGTGAAGCCGAGGTCCTCGAGGCGGCGCTGTTGTTCGCGGGTCGGATATCCCGGCAGCAGGATCGGGATATCACGGCGCAGATGCTCGCGCAGCCACGGTTCGTCGTGGTGGTCGGCATGCAGGTGGGTGATGTACAAGAAGTCGGCGTTGTGGATCCGCTCGAGCAGATCGGCGCTGAGCCGGTCGTTGCGGGGGAACACGAACCAGGAGCCGAAGAAGGCCGGTTGGAACCATGGATCGCACAGGATCGAGGCCTGTTCGGTCTCGATCAGGATTCCGGCATGTCCGATAGAGGTGGCACGCATCGTTGAGTCCTACCTACTCGCGGTGGTGTGGCCCATCGCGGCGACGGGCGTGGTGTCCGGGGGGTGCTGACCAGTGCGGGTGGTCATGTGATGGCTGTTCGAGGCGGCCGATCAGGCCACCGGCGGGTCGGTGTACTGCTGGCCGGCGCGCGAGACGTGCTCGGTCCATTGGCCGCCGTCCCAGTACCGCAGTTCATAGCGGCCGGCCGGATCCGCATACCACCCGGCGGGGGCGCTGGACTCGGTGGTGGCAGCCGGTTGGGCGGTCTGTGCCACGGCGGCAGCGGGTTCGCTGGTCTGGGTCCACTGATCCGCGGCCGATCCGGCGGTGGTCGATGCTGCGGTCGCCGCAGTGGTCGATGCTGCGGTCGCCGCGTTCGACGCAGCACTCTGGGCTCCGGCCTCACGGGACAGGTAGGCGGTCACATTGGTGCCCGCCGGGACGATCGCCACCACCTCCCAGCCCTCTGCCGACTTGGCGGTGAGCTGATCTGCGAGGGATGCGGCGTCATAGGACGAGACGCTGAGGGAGGTGAATTCACGCGATGCCATACTGCGCACACTACTCGCCCGCGATGTCGTCCATACTTACACCTGTATGGATACCGCCACCGTGCAGCTCTTCGCCGGTCTCCTGGCACTCTTGACGATCACCGGTGTGGTCGTCGCGGTGGTGGCACGCCTCGCCGCCACCCGCAGTGCCTTCGCCCGCCAGATCGATGAGATGATCGCCGCAGCCGGGCTGTGGCTGGCGTTCGTGGTGACCGCCGGCGCGACCGTCGGCAGCCTGTACTTCTCCGAGGTCGCCGGATATCTGCCCTGTCAGCTGTGCTGGTATCAGCGCATCGCCATGTACCCGCTCGCGGTGCTCACCCTGATCGCGGCGCTGCGCCGTGATCGCGGCGTCATCTGGTACACGATGCCTCTCGCGTCGATCGGGGCCGGGATCGC
>SKFX01000249.1 GCA_007117775.1 Ilumatobacteraceae bacterium | reverse complement strand
GTGCCCGGGACGCGCTCACCCAGCCCGGCGAGGCCGACGGATTCGAGGGCCGCCGCGACGCGCTCGGCGCGCTGGGCGTCGCGGCCGAGGCCGTAGGCGACATTGCGCTCCACGCTGAGATGCGGGAACAGCGCCCAGTCCTGGAACACCATGCCGATCTCGCGATGCTGGGCGGCGCGGTGCACGCCCGGGCCGCTGACAGTGGTGGCGTCGATGGCGATCGTGCCGGCATCGAGGCGCTCGAGGCCGGCGATACAGCGCAAGAGCGTGGTCTTGCCGCATCCCGACGGCCCGAGCAGCGCAACGATCTCACCGGGGGCGACATCGAGTGAGACCTCACGCAAGACGTCGGGGCCGTCGAAGGACTTCACGGCACCGGTGACGCTGAGGCGTGCCGGGGCGCTGCGCGCCGCGCCGGAGCCGACCCGGGTGCCGCGGTCCTCGAGCGCCGTGTTAGGCATGCTTGACAGCGTAGCGGTGGATCGGCCGCGTCTCAATGGCGCGGGTTCGCCGCGAGGTGGTCGATCAGATGGGTGTTCGACCGGCTGATTCGACCCGGCTGCGTTCGACCGGGCCGTGCGCTCGGAGTACGGTCACAGCCATGGCCCAGCCGGTGCGTGCGTCGCAGTCCACCGATCAGATCTCTGCGCTGCTCGAGCGCACCCCGCGTCCGGGCCATGTGCCGGTCATCACGACGCGTCGTGCGGTTCGCAACTGGGCCCGCAACGAGGCATGTGTCCCGTCGGGGTTCGCACGGCCCGAGACCACCGGCCAGGTCGTCAGCCTCGTCGACGATGCCCGCCGGGCCGGCCCAGACGGCCGTATCAAAGTGATCGGTGCCGGCCATTCGTTCACCCCGATCGCCATGACCAACGGGACGCTCCTCGACCTCGGGTCGATGGACAAGGTGCTCGATGTCGATCGCGGTGCCGGCCGGGTCACGGTCCAGGCCGGGATCCGCCTGCGCGAACTCAACGACCGACTTGCGGCATTGGGCCTCGCGTTGCCCAATCTCGGCGATATCAACGTGCAGTCGCTCGCCGGGGCGATCTCGACGGCCACACATGGCACCGGCGTGCATCTCGGCAACATCGGCACCGCGGTCGTGGCCATGGAGATGGTGACCGGCACCGGCGAGGTGATCCGTTGCTCGGAGACCGAACGCCCCGATCTGCTGCGCGCGGCGCGCGCCGGGCTGGGTGCGCTCGGCATCATCACTGAGGTCACCCTGCAATGCGTTGCGTCGTTCAACCTGCACGCCCATGAGACGATCGAACCCCTCGACGATGTCCTGGCGGACTTCGAGGGGTTCGCCGCAAGCGCAGACCATGCCGAGCTGTATTGGATGCCGGGCTCGCGGCGCTGTCAGGTGAAGCGCAATTCCGTCACCGACGAACCCCGTCGGCCGCAGGGTCGTCTCGGCTATGTGCGCGACAAATGGCTGGGTGAGAATCTCGGCTTCGGCGCGATCTGCCGGGTGGGACGGCGCTTCCCGTCGCTCGCACCCAAGGTGGCGCGCCTGGTGATGTCGGCAGCCGCCGAACGCGAGTTCATCGATCGCAGCGACAAGGTGTTCTCGAGTCCGCGCCATGTGCGCTTCGTCGAGATGGAGTACGGGGTCCCGATCGCCGATCTCGCCGCCGCGCTCGGCGAGGTGCGCGAGCTCACCGGACGGTTGGCCTTCCCGCCGTTGTTCCCGATCGAGGTGCGCGTCTCGGCCGGTGACGATGCGATGCTGTCGACGGGATACGGCCGCACCAGCGCATGGATCGCCGTGCACCAATACCGCGGTGCGCCCCATGAGGCGTACTTCCACGCCGTCGAGGAGGTCATGGACCGCTACGGCGGCCGGCCGCATTGGGGCAAGATGCACTATCAGACCGAGGCCACCCTCGCTCCCCGCTATCCCGAATGGGAGGCGTTCGCGGCGGTGCGCGCCGAGATGGATCCCGACGGGATCTTCTCCAATCAGTACCTCGACCGGGTGCTCGGCCCGATCCACTCGAGTTGACGCGCTGCGATCACCGTCGGCTCACTCGGGTAGCCGGCTCAGCCAGATCGAATCGTCGACGCTGAACCCGTGGCGCACATACAGCGACCGAGCCCGCTCATTGGTCCGTTCGGTCTCCATGAACACCCGCAGCATCTTGTGCTCCCAGGCTTCGGCGACGATCGCCTCGAGGGCGCGGGACCCGAATCCCTCTGAGCGCCGCCTGACGTACAGTTCATCGAGTACCGCCTCGGGCCCGCCGATCTCGACCGACCACGACCACGCAAGGATCCCGTAGCCGATCGGCGAGCCGGTCTCATCGAGCACCATCCACACTCCGCCATGGGTTCGGTCGACGAGCAGCGGCTCGAAACCGGCGCGCGCCCGCTGGCGCGCCGCGATCTCGGCGTCACCGTCGGCGCCGTGGCCCTCAGCGGCGCGGTATTCGGCGTTCATCTCGACCAACAACTCCACCTCGTCGGGTCGCGCCGGCCGGATGATCGCCGGCGTGTCGGCGGGTTCGCTCATCGTTCGACGAAGCCGATCAGGCCCG
>SKFX01000024.1 GCA_007117775.1 Ilumatobacteraceae bacterium | reverse complement strand
TGGCTGGTGGAGCGGCCGCGGGTGGAATTGATGCAGCGCACCGCACAGGAACTCGGCGCCCACAATCCCGGATCGGGATGGCCTGAGCTCGCCGGCGCGGTCGCCGCGCTCGAGACCGCACTCGACACCGCCACCAACATCCGCACCAGTGCTGACCCGACGACGATCACCGAGGCCGCCAATGTGGTCAATCGGCGACGCCAGGAACTGCAGATGCGCATCGATGCCGTGCATCGCACCGGTCGCCTCTGATCCGGCGAGAATGGCGCCCTCACCAGTGCGACGTACCGGGTGCGCCCTTGAACGGCCCGGTCACATTGGCAGTGATCCAACCGCCGTAGAACATGCCGTCATTGGGAACCACCCGTTCGTCGTCCACCCAGCACTCATCGAGTGACTGGGCATAGAACGCCCAGTGGCCGACGATCTCGACGAATGACGGTGTCGGATCGCGGTAGGTCCATGCCGCTGCGGTCGCGATGGCGTCGCCGACGACGACATCGGCGTAGGTGGCGACCCCCTTCCACTCGCAGAATGTCTGACGCTCGCTCGGACGCAGGAACGACATGTCGATGAACTCCTCATCGACGTAGTAGGCCGGGGGCTGGGAGGTCTCGAGGACGCGCTGCACCCGGGGCGCGTCGACGATCGTCGCGCCACCGTGAACCACTCTGATCCGCCATTCGACCTGCTCGAGACGCGGGGGCCGCGGATAGTCCCAGACCGACTCGATCGCTTTGCCGTTCTCTGCGATCTCGGCCATTCAGCCGCGTCCCCCTCCCGGGGCGATCGATGACCCGCCATCGGTGCGGAACTCGGGGTCGTATTTGCGCAACTCGGCGCGCGCGAGCGTCATCTTGTGGACCTCATCGGGGCCATCGGCGAGTCGTAGTGAACGGATCCCGGCGTACATCCCCGCCAGCGGGAAGTCCTGGCTGACACCGCCACCGCCATGGGCCTGGATGGCACGGTCGATGATCTTGAGCGCCACATTCGGTGCTGCCACCTTGATCGCAGCGATCTCCATACGCGCCCCCTTGTTGCCGACGGTGTCCATCAGCCAGGCGGTCTTGAGCGTCAACAATCGAATCATCTCGAGTTCGATCCGGGCCTCGGCGATCCAGTCCTGGACATTGGACCGCTCGGCGACACGCCGGCCGAAGGTCTCACGCTCGAGCACCCGCTGGCACATCAATTCGAGTGCCCGCTCGGCGGCACCGATGGTGCGCATGCAGTGATGGATCCGGCCCGGCCCGAGTCGAGCCTGGCTGATCATGAACCCATCGCCCTCGTTCGCGATCAGGTTGGATGCCGGGACGCGGACATTGTCGAAGATCGTCTCGGCGTGTCCCTCATTATCGGTGTAACCGAACACCTTCAGGTTGCGCTTGAAGGTCAATCCCGGGGTCCCCACCGGGACCAGGATCTGGCTCTGCTGCTGATGTGGGGGGCCGTCAGGATCGGTCTTGCCCATCACGATCAGGATCTTGGTGTGCTTGTGGAACGCGTTCGAGGTCCACCATTTGCGCCCGTTGAGCACATATTCATCGCCATCGCGCTCGATCGACAGCGAGATGTTGCGGGCATCAGACGATGCGACATCGGGTTCGGTCATGGCGAAGGCCGAGCGGATCTCGCCGTCGAGGAGCGGGCGCAACCACTGCTCTTGTTGTTCTGCGGTGCCGAACATCGTCAGCACCTCCATATTGCCGGTATCGGGAGCCGAGCAGTTGCAGGCCTCCGATGCGATCGGCGACCGACCCATGATCTCAGCCAGTGGCGCGTAGTCGAGGTTGCTGAACCCGTCACCCCACCAACCCGAATGCGGCAGGAACAGGTTCCACAGACCGCGCTGTTTGGCCTCAGCCTTCAAGGTGTCCATGATCGGTGGGTAGAAGTGCGGATCACCGGACTCCTCGATCTGGGCGTCGTGGACCGACTCGTTCGGGTAGATCCACTCCTCCATGAACTCGAGCAGCTTGTCGCGGTATTCGTTGCAGCGATCCGAGAAGGCGAAGTCCATGTCTCGAACCTAGTGGAGGCTGGTATCCAAACTCTCAGTGCAGCGACCCAGATGTGCTCGAGGTCCACACCGGTCGCGCATACTGCGGGTCGTCAACGACGGCGATCGCCGCGACGGATGAAGTCGGCCTGCTCGATCTCGAGTTCGGCCTCCTCGGCCACGAGCCGCTCGAGGCTGCGCCAGCGCTGGGCGGCCAGCGCGCCCGAGTCGACGGCGGCGCGGACCGCACACTCGGGTTCGCGATCATGCTTGCAGTCGCGGAACCGGCAGTGGTCCATCAACTCGAATACGTCGGCGAAGGCGCGTTCGATCCCCTGGCCGGACAACCACAGACTGAGGGCACGCACGCCGGGGGTGTCGAGCAACCAGCCATCGTCGCCGAGGCGCAACAGCTCGGCGGCAACCGTGGTATGCCGGCCGCGCTGGTCGTGCTCGCGGACCTCGCGAGTCGCCTGCACCTCATCTCCGACGAGCGCGTTGATCAACGTGGACTTGCCCACACCACTTGCGCCCAAGAACGCGAGGGTGCGGTGGCCCGACACCAGATCGCGCAGATGATCCATGCCGGTGCCATCGACGGCAGACGTGATCACGAGTGGGACATCGATCGCCACTTCGGCGAGCACCTCGGTGGTCGTGGTCTCGAGATCGTCCTCGATGAGGTCTGCCTTGGTCAGCACCACCACCGGCTGGGCACCCGAGTCGAAACCGAGGACCAGCTCGCGCTCGAGGCGGCGCGGATTGGGTGGCGACCCGAATGCATGCACCAACGCGACGACGTCGATATTGGCTGCCAGCGTATGGGCCTCGAAGCGCGCCCCTTCGAATGACGCCCGACGCACGAACGCGCTCTGGCGCTCCACCACGGCGGTGATGCGCTCACCATCATCGATGACCCAATCCCCCACGGCGACGTCCATGCCGAGATTGCGGACCCGGTGCTGTTCGGCGCCGGCTGCGTCATCGGCGACGAACAGCACCGTGCTCCAGCCGCGGTCGAGGCGGCCGACACGACCGGGTCGTCCCGGTGCCCCGATCGCCTCCCAGGCGCGTTGCAATGCATCGGTCCATCCGAGTCCGGGGTCCGGCGATGCGCTCATGCACCGCTCACGGTACTCAGATCCCCGATGACCGAGACTCAGGTTGTCGGTGCGGGCACCCGATCGCCGGTGGGCGTCCCCTCAGATGCTCCAGCACTCCGATCATCGCCGCCGTCGACATCGCCGTCAGGATCAGCTTCACCATCGTGCTCGGCGGGGCCCTCGACGTTGAGCGTCGGCAGGATCCGATCCAACCAGCGCGGCAACCACCAGTTGCGTTCACCCAACAGCTCCATGGTCGCTGGCACCAACAGCATCCGCACCAGGGTGGCATCCAAGAAGACCGCAGCCGCGAGGCCGACACCGAACAGTTTCAGGATCCGGTTGTCATCGAGGATGAAGCTGCCGAACACCACGATCATGATCGCGGCGGCAGTGGTGATGACCCGCGCCGTCGACGCCAGGCCGTCAGCGACGGAGTTGACCGCATCGCGGGTGTTGATCCACTCCTCGCGGATTCGAGACAATAAGAACACCTCGTAGTCCATCGACAGACCGAACACGATCGCGAACATCATCATCGGCACGAACGGTTCGATGGGTGCGGCCTCGACGCCGAGTACCGAACCGAACCATCCCCACTGGAAGATCGCGACCACCACGCCATAGGCCGCAGCGATCGAGATGATGTTCATCAGCACCGCTTTGATCGGCACCAGTACCGAGCGGAACACCATCATCAGCAACACGAATGACACCGCCAGCACCACACCGATGAAGATCACCAGACGCTCCGACAGATAGTCGGTGAAATCGATCCCGGCGGCCACCTGGCCGGTCAGGAACGTCTCGATCCCACTGCCCTCGATGACGGCCGGGATGGTATCGGCACGCAACCGCTCCACGAGCTCGGCGGTCGCCTCGTCCTGGGGTGCGGTCGTCGGAACGATGCGCATCAGAAACGCTGTTGGCACCTCGAAGTCATCGGGGAACGGCGGGGTGGCCGCCGCAACACCGATATCGGCACCGACGGCGGCCGCGAGCTGTTGTGCGACGGCGAGATCGGTCGGATCCGAGATGGTGCCGGTCAGCACCAGCGGGCCGTTGAAGCCCGGCCCGAACCCCTCGGCCAACAGGTCATAGGCCTTGCGGGTGGTGGTGTCAGCGGAGAAGTTGCCCTCATCGGAGAATCCGAGACGCAACGACAGCACCGGTGCGGCGAGCATCACCAGGGTCAGCACCCCGATGATCAACGCCGTCCACGGACGGGCCTGAACCATACGCGACCAGCGATACGGCAGGGTGTGGCGATAGGCGCGCGGCACCCGGGTGGGCAGCGCGCGGCGCAGCGGCGCGATGGCGAATCCGGCCAACAGCACGACCACGGCGAGGGGTGCGGCGAGCAGCAGCGGATAGATGCTCAATCCGGCTCCCAACAGCGCGAGCGAGACGAGTCCCGCTGCGATGATGCCGCGCCAGCGGGTGATCTCGATACGCGGCCCGGCCATGCCGATCAATGCCGGCAACAGCGTCACCGAGGCCAGCATCGTCACCGCCACCGTGGTGGCCGCCGCAATCCCGAGGCCGGCGACGAACTCGACACCGATCAAGAGCATGCCGAGCAGTGACACCACCACGGTCAAACCGGCGAAGAGCACAGCGCGCCCGGCGGTGTCGAAGGCGATCCCGGCCGAGTCGAGTCCCGAGCGCCCCTTGCGGCGTTCATCGCGGTATCGGGTCACGATGAACAGCGCGTAGTCGATGCCGACGGCGATACCGATCATGGCGCCGAGGCTGATGGCGAAGTCCGGGATGGCGACGAGATGGCTCATCGCGACGACGATGCTGAGGCCGACGCCGACACCGAACAATGCCATGCCGATCGGCAGCCCCATCGCCAATACCGAACCGAAGGCGACGATCAGGATGATCACGGCGAACGACAGCCCGATCAGTTCGGCCTCGGGGGTCTCGAAGTCCGCGAGCGCCTGGCCACCGAGTTCGAACTGGACACCGGCGATCTCGGGGAACTCGGCGGCGAGGTCCGCGGCGATCTCGGCGATCTCGAATTGGCCGATGGAGCGGTCGAAATCCAGTGTCGCATAGGCGATCGTGCCGGTCGGGTCGATCTGGCTGATGCCGTTGTCCGCGAACGGGTCGGTCACGCTGACACCCTCGACGGAGCGGGCCGCATCGAAGACTTCACCGAGCGCTGCGGTGACCTCGGGGTCTGCGATGCCCTGCTCGGCGCGCACCACGATGGAGCCGGACTGGCCGCCCGATGCGAGACCGAAGCGCTCGGCCATGAGATCGAATCCCGAGGCGCTCTCCGACGCCGGGATCTCGAAATCGCTCGAGAACTTGGACCCGAGACCGAGGTTCGCCCCGGCGCCGATCACGAGCAGCGCAGCGAACCACACCCCGACGACGAGTCGATTGTGTTCATATGCCCAACGAGCGAAACGAGCCAACATCGAGTTCTCCAACTTTTTCGAGAGCGTGACGACGGGCAGATGCCCGACCGACCCTGAACGCTACGCCGGCGTAGCGATGAATCGACGTATCGATCATCGTCTTTGTTGACGATTTCGTGGTGACATCTGGCACAGATTGAGACCATTGATGCACCGGAGAACGCGAGCGGGCCCAGACATCGCTACGGTTGAGTAGCGTGAACACCCGCTCGGAGATCGCCGTCACCAAGATCCGTCACGCTGCGGCGGAACTGCTGCTCGCCGATGGCCCGAGCGCGTTCTCGATCGATGCCGTCGCCCGGCGTTCAGGTGTGGCCAAGACCACGATCTATCGACACTTCGACAATGCCCGCGAACTGCTCGTGGACACCCTGTCGGCCACACTGCGTCCGCAGCCGACACCCAACACCGGTGGTCTGCGCAGCGATCTCGAGGCGTTCTTCCAGACCGAGGCGTCGACGCGCGAACTCGACGAACTGGCCCAGCGTCTCGCCGGCCTGTTGTATTCAGCGGTGAATGACCCGTCGACCAATGAGGTCCTCGGCGAACTCGTCACGGCCTACACCACCCCGATGCGCACCATCGTGGAACTGGCCCAGAGCCGCGGTGAGGTGGATCCCGGACTCGACCTCGACCTGGCGGTGGAGTTGATCCAAGGACCGTTCCTGTTCGGCTTCCTGGTCCGTCGGCGCACCTACTCTCCCGATGATCTGGCTACGCTCCTCGACCATATCGTGGCGGGCCTGACGACGCGGGTTGCGGCGTCGGCGATGGACTGAGTGTCACTGAGTCCCGCTACGGTGTCGCACACTCACCGGTGAAGACCTCCGGTGCAGCGCTGATCGGAGCGTCACCAGCACATGTCCAGACCACTCGTCATCGTCGAATCCCCCGCCAAGGCCAAGACCATCTCGGCGTTCTTGGGCAACCGCTTCGATGTTCGCGCCTCGGTCGGCCATGTTGCCGACCTGCCCTCCAAAGGCCTCGCGGTCGATGTCGACAACGGCTTCAAGCCGACCTATGAACTGACCGATCGGGGTCGCCAAGTGGTCAAGGACCTCAAGGCGGCGATGCGCGACGCCAGCGAGCTCTATCTCGCCACCGACGAGGACCGCGAGGGAGAGGCCATCAGCTGGCATCTGCTCGAATACCTCAAGCCCAAGGTCCCGGTGAAGCGGATGGTCTTCCATGAGATCACCCAGGACGCCATCGACCATGCGGTCGCCAATCCGCGCGAGATCGACTACGGACTCGTCGATGCTGCCGAGACACGGCGCATCCTGGATCGCCTCTACGGATATGAGGTATCACCGGTCCTGTGGCGGCGGGTCAAGCCCAAGCTGTCGGCCGGCAGAGTCCAGAGCCCGACCATCCGCCTCATCGTCGAGCGCGAACGCCAGCGCATGGCCTTCGTGTCGGCGGACTACTGGGATATCGAACTGCACACCGCGACCAGCCCGGCCTTCGACGCCACGCTGGTCAGCGTGGACGGGACCAAGGTGGCCAGTGGTAAGGACTTCGATGCCGACGGTGTGCTCGACACCCAGGCCGTCGCCCTCGA
Source organism: Ilumatobacteraceae bacterium (assembly GCA_007117775.1). Classification (GTDB taxonomy): domain Bacteria; phylum Actinomycetota; class Acidimicrobiia; order Acidimicrobiales; family Ilumatobacteraceae; genus CSBr16-110. The sequence continues at coordinate 2,645 of SKFX01000024.1, read as the reverse complement.
CGAGACCCGCGCGACACGCCTCGCCACCGGTCTGGAATCCGCGACCTTCAGCGTGCGCTCGGTCGAGGAGCGGCCATACCGCTCGTCGCCCAAGGCACCGTTCATGACCTCGACACTGCAGCAAGAAGCCGGTCGACGGCTGCGCCTGTCGGCCCAGCAGGTGATGCGCACCGCCCAGGGTCTCTATGAGCGCGGCTTCATCACCTATATGCGAACCGACAATGTGGTGCTCTCGGACGAGGCCCTCGGTGCCATCCGCTCGGCGATCACATCAGAGTTCGGCAACGACTTCTTGAGCCCCGCCCCCAAGCAGTACTCCTCGAAGGTCAAGAACGCCCAGGAGGCTCATGAGGCCATCCGGCCGTCACTGCCGCTGCGCAGCCCGGCAGCGGTGGCCGGTGAACTCAACCGCCAGGACCTGGCGCTGTATCGACTGATCTGGCAACGCACCCTCGCCTCGCAGATGGCCGATGCCACCGGCACCACCGTCAGCGTCCGCCTCGGCGCCACCTCGACCGATCCCATCGATCCGGCCGATTGTGAGTTCGCAGCATCTGGCACCACGATCACCTTCCCTGGCCACCGCGCCGTCGCCGAAGCATCCAAGAGTTCGGCCGGTGCCGCCGAGACCTCCAGCGAGGATGCCGGGGGCGATGAGGCCGAGGCGGCCAAGGGCGATGAGGCGCTGCTGCCGGCACTCACCGAGGGCGATGAGATCGCGGTGGCGTCGCTCGATGCCAACGGTCACCGCACCAACCCGCCGGCGCGCTACACCGAGGCCACCATCGTGCGGCGGCTCGAAGAGTTGGGCATCGGCCGGCCCTCGACGTGGGCGTCGATCATCCAGACCGTGCAGGACCGCGGCTATGTCTGGAAGAAGGGCCAGGCCCTGGTACCCACCTGGACAGCGTTCTCAGTGGTCAACCTGCTCGAGCAGCACTTCAACGATCTGGTGGACTATGAGTTCACAGCGCGCATCGAAGGCGACCTCGACGCGATCGCTGCGGGTACCGGCAACAAAGACGACTGGCTGAGACGCTTCTACTTCGGCGATGACGGTGATCTGCCGGGCCTCAAGCGCCTCGTCGAAGAGAACCTCGACAGCATCGATGCCGCCGCGATCAACACCTTCGAGATCGGCCATGATCCCGAGGGCCGCCTCATCGTCGCCAAGCCCGGCAAGTACGGGCCGTATGTGAAGCGCGGCGATGACACCGCGTCGATCCCCGAAGCACTCGCTCCCGACGAGGTCACTGTGGAGGTGGCCACCGAATTGCTGTCAGGACCCAAGGCCGATGAGCCGATCGGTGAACTCGACGGCCTCCCGGTGTTTGCGAAGCGCGGCCGCTACGGACCGTATGTCCAGTGGGGCACCAATGACGAGCCGCCACCGGGCATGGACAAACCCAAGATGACGAGCCTGTTCGCGACCATGGTGCTCGAGCGCCTCAGCATGGATGAGGCTCGCGAGCTGCTGTCACTGCCACGAGTCCTTGGGGTGGATCCCGCGGACGGCCGAGAGGTCGTGGCCGCCAACGGCCGCTACGGCCCGTACATCTACAAGGACAAAGAGACCCGCTCATTGGACAATGAGGAGCGGCTGCTGAGCGTCACCTTGGACGAGGCCCTCGCGTTGTTGGCTCAGCCCAAGACCTATCGGGGACGTGGACGCACTGCGGCGGCGCCGCCACTGCGCGAATTCGGCACTGACCCGGTGAGTGAGCGACCTGTCGTGGCCAAAGAGGGCCGCTTCGGCACCTACGTCACCGATGGTGAGACCAATGCCAGCATTGGCAAGGGCGACCGGATCGAAGACATGGTGCCCGAACGGGCCTATGAACTGCTGGCGCTGCGACGGGAGAAGATCGCCGCGGACGGCGGCGCACCCAAGCGCGGTCGCAAAGCCGCCAAGAAGACGGCGGCGAAGAAGACCGCAGCGAAGAAATCAGCGGCGAAGAAGACCGCAGCCAAAAAGACCGCGGCGAAGAAATCAGCGGCGACGAAGACCGCGGCTGCACCAGATGCCGGTGCGCCCTTCGGCGACTGAGGACCGCTCGGTCATCTCAGTGATACGGAATGTTCCAGATCAGCACTGCGCCACCGGCATCACCGGCCGTCAGCGCACATGAACCCCCGAGCGTGGCGGCACGCGAACGCAGATTCGTCAGACCGTGCCCGCCGGCATAGGCCGCGCTGAGCTCGGCCGGCGGGCCGACACCGTCATCGCTGACCCGCATCATCACATGGCCGTCGTGGACCTCGACGATGACCTCGACCCGGGTGGCCTCGGCATGGCGGGCGACATTGCCGAGCGCCTCGCGCATCGATGCCACCATCTCGACGCGGATCTCGTCGTTGATCACCGACTCGACCGGGCCCTCGAGGCGCAGTGCCGGAGTGAACCCGAGCACCCGCGATGACTGCGCCATGACATCGGCGAGCTCTTGGCCGAGCGAACCATGTTGAGATGAGGTACCGAGGGTGAACACGATCGTGCGGACCTCTGAGATGATCCGGTCGACATCGTCGATGATCGACTCGAGGCGCTCGGCACTGTCTGCGTCAGCACCCTGCGCGATGGCCTGCACCGTCAGGCCCATCCCGTACAGGTGCTGGAGCACGACATCGTGCAGATCGCGTCCGAT
>SKFX01000110.1 GCA_007117775.1 Ilumatobacteraceae bacterium | reverse complement strand
CCGGCGAACGGGTCTCGCCGCCGCCGAGTCCGAGCAAGCCGGGGATCTGCGTGCCGTGCACCTCATGGCCGAGGCCGACTGACGCGAGATCGGCGACTGCGCTGGCGATCACCGGGTCGGCCCGCACCGTGTCGGGGTCCTCTTCGGCCACCATCGCGAAGTCGTCACCGGCGACCGCGGCCACGGTGGCGTTCACCACCGCCTGGGCGGCGAGGTCGGCGATCGTGACCGGACTCAGATCGCCTTTGATGATCGTCTCACCAGCGCTGAGACGTCCCTGGGCCGCACGGCAGGTCGCCATGGCGCGCTGGACTGCCTCGACTGCGACCGTTCGATCGAGGGCGCGGTCGCGCCGCTGATCACGATCACCCATGGCGCTCGGCGGTCTGTCGGAGATACTCGGTTGTGAGTTCCCCGACCGGGTCGGGCAGCACTCCGGAGACGAGATCAGCCAGAGTCACCGATTCGAGGACCCGGCGCAGACTGGCGCGTACCGCCATCCAGACCTCGACGAGTGACTCGTTCGGCGCCCGGTAGCTGAGTTGGCGCAGGCTCTCATCGTGGACGTCTGCGAGCGGTCCGTCGACGGCGCGGAAGATATCGGCCAGGGTGATCTCGGTGGCGTCGCGCGCCAGAGCGAACCCGCCGTCGGGGCCACGGCGGCTTCGCAGCAGCCGAGCCCGCTTCAGCTCTCCCAGGATGTCGAGCAGATACTTCACCGAGATGTCCTGGCGCTGGGCGATATGGTCGGCTTTCACCACGGCGTCGTCGCCGGCGGCGGCAATCTCGCCCATGGCGCGGATGGCATTGTCGACACGTTCGGAGATCCGCATCGCTCACCAACCTAGCCCTGGCGGTGGTGACGCGGCCTGAGTCCATGACCGCACCGATCGCGTGTCGCCGGTGGAGCAGCGCGGCGATGAGCGGCGCGCCCTCGGCTGGATCGGCAAAGATACGGCGATGGATGAGTCCGCACCCCGGCCCGATAGCGACTCCGAACTTGAACGGTTCTTGGTGAAGTTGGGATCTGAGCTGTTGGCTTCAGGCGAGTCCGCCCAGTCGGTGGTCGAGTCGCTGCGCGCCGTCGGGCGCGCCGCAGGATCCGATCGAACCGAGGTACTGGTGTTTCCGCGTGCGCTGCTCGTGGAGACCGACGAGGCGTCGGGCCGGCGGGTCGAGTTGGCCATCATGGAGCCGCGCGACCAGCGCTTCGACCGCGATCTGGCCGTCCACGACCTGGCGGTGCGCGCCGAACGAGCTGAGATCAGCCCGGCTGACGGATGTCGTGAGATCGACGAGATCCGGGCGATGCCACCGCGTTATCGCCTGCCCGTCAGGGTGTTCGGAGGGGCGGTCCTGGCGGTCGGGGTGGCGCTGATGTTGCAGCCCACTGCGATGACGGTGGTGCTGGCGGCCGTGCTCGGGGTGTTGGTGGCTGGTCTGCAGGAGATCGCCGTGCCCGAGTTGCAGGTCATCATGCCGACGTTGACGGCGTTCGTGGCCGGGTTGATCGTGTTCGGTTTCGCCGACGCGATCGGATCAGCCAATCCGATCCGGGTCCTGGTGGCACCGTTGATCATGCTCATGCCCGGACTCATGATCCTGACCAGCACGATCGAACTCGCTGCCGGTGAGATGGTGGTCGGCGCTGGACGTTTCATCGCCGGATTGATGCAGGTGCTCCTGCTCGCCGTCGGCATCGTGGCGGCGGCCAATCTGATCGGAATCGGCGAGCAGACCCTCTTGGACCAACCCGTCGCCCGTTTCGGCCCGTGGGCTCCGGTGCTCGGGTTGTTCGTATTGAACCTCGGATTCCGTCTCCGCTGGGGGACACCGGCGCGCCTGATGCCTTTGATCGCAGTCGTGCAGGTCGTCGCCTACGGAGTCGAGGTCGCCGCTTCAGCATCGTTCAGCCCGGAGATGTCGGGATTCTTCGGGGCGGTGGTCATGACACCGCTCGCGATGCTGCTCGCCCGGCGCTTCGGTGGTCTTCCGACGATGGTGTTGTTGATCCCGGGTCTGTGGGTGCTCTTGCCCGGTGCGGCCGGCCTCATCGGGCTCGCCGGCCTCGTCGAGGGATCGACACAGGTCGCCGGCGATGTACTGATGACCACACTCACCACCGTGGTCTCGATCGGACTCGGCGTGCTCGTCGGCTCCAGTGTGGTGCGCACCGGCGAGCGCGTCGTTCAACACTGATCGACGTGACGTCCGCCAGGGTTGACCCGTCTCAGCGGGTGTCGCGGGTTAGGTTTCTGAGCATGTCATCAGTGCGGTCCGGTCCCTGCCTCCGCAGCCGTTGGATGCTCAGCCTCACCGCCGCGGCGATGGTGGCCGCATCGTCGTGCGGAGTGGGTGATACGGCCGCGGATGTGATCGTCGATCCGCCGACGACCGAGACGGTCGCCGATGATACGGCGATGACATCGGCGCCACCGCCTGAGGTCGCGATGATCGAGGAGATCCGGCTCGCCGCACCGCCCGATTGTGCGAGCAACCCGTACTGTGCCGACGGGTTGGCCCGCGTGTACGGCATCGAGGTGCGCGAGTTG
>SKFX01000175.1 GCA_007117775.1 Ilumatobacteraceae bacterium | reverse complement strand
TCATCGCCGGGTTCATCCACGGGAGCGACCAACGGTACGAGCGAGGGGGGTGCTGCGATCACCGGGGCCGTCACGCCGAACATCATCGTCACGGCGATGGTGGCGGCCACAGCCACCGATCGAGCTCGATGTGATCTCGGCTGGGTGTCACGGTGCGGAGTGGATTCGATCAGGCCAGCGCAAAAGAACATCGCATGGCACCATACCAATCACCGATCGTCGGGTGAGGTCGCGTCATGTGGCGATTTCATTGCAATTCCAATGCGGTAAAGATTCACCAGAGTGATGCGTTTTTTTGCCATTTCGTCGCTGCGGTGACCCGTGAGAGTGGTAACGGTCCATACAGATGCGGGTAGTGCTCGATCACCCCGGCGACCTCGACGGGTTCATCGCGCAGATCGAGGCCGTCGAGGTCGAGATCGAGCACGATCACCTCATCGAGATCGCTGTAGTAGCGGTTCAAGACACCGACGATCTGCTCGGCGCGGGCGCAGTGGATGAATCCGACGTCGGCGAGCGCGGCGCCGCGGGTGCTGAAGGTGTACACACCGTCTGCCAGAGCTGTCTCCCAGTCCTCGACGAGCGCGATGTGATGCACGATGTGATGCACGATGTCGAGTCCGTCGTCGTTGCGATGGCCCGTCACAGCTCCCCCCGATCGAGGAGCTCGAGGACCTCAACGGCCCGGCTGCGCACCGCGTCGAGATCGTCGAGGCGACGACCGGCGGAGACCTGGCGGGCCATGCGCGGATTGCGTTCGAAGCGTTCTGCGTGTCGGGCGATGAAATCCCAATACAACGTGGTGAACGGACAGGCGTCATCACCGGTACGTCGACGTCGGTCATAGACACATGAGCCGCAGTAGTCGCTCATCTTGTCGATGTAATTACCGCCGGCGGCATATGGCTTGGTGGCCATCAATCCACCATCGGCGAACTGTGACATGCCGATCACATTGGGCAGCATCACCCATTCGGCCCCATCGATGAACCCGGACCACATCCAGTCGTTCAGCTCGGCGGGGTCCACTCCGGCGAGCAGTGACAGATTGCCGATCACCATCAGGCGTTGGATGTGATGCGCATACGCTCGGTCGTGCACCGCCGCCATCGAATGGGCCACACAGTTCATCTTGGTCGGCGCAGCGGCGGCGAACACCGGCGGTAGCGCACGGGTCGCTGAGAGATGGTTGCGGTGCCGGTACTCGGGCATCTCGCGCCAGTAGATCCCCCACACATATTCGCGCCAGCCGATCACCTGGCGGATGAACCCCTCGGCTGAGGCGATCGGGACTGCACCGGCGCGATGGGCGGCCTCGACGGCATCGCAGATCTCACCGGGGAGCAACAGGCCCAGGTTCAGATATGGCGAGAGCAGAGAATGAGCCAGATGCCATGAGCGCTCGACCATCGCATCTTCATGCGGGCCGAATCCGGGCAGGACGCGCTCGACGAAGAATCCGAGACGTGCCAGCGCACCGCGCCGTGTCGTGGCCCAGGTGCCATCTGGTGGTGCACCCCAACACTGCGGTGCATCCCGATCGATTCGAGCGATGATCTCGTGATCGAGGTCATCGAGTTCGTCGATGGGCGGTGTCTCCCAGATGAGATCGTGCGGGGCGCGCTCGCGATTGTCATGGTCGTAGTTCCAGCGATCGCCGACGGGCTCATCGCCGTCCATGAGATAGCCGAGTCGCCGTCGCTGCCAGCGGTAGAAGTCTTCGAGTTTGAGCTGTTTGCGGCCCTCGGCCCAGGTGGCGAAGTCCGAGTAGTGGCAGAGGAACTGATTCGAACGCACTATTGATGCCCCGAGGCGCGTCACGAGACGGTGGCCGTCGAAGCTGTTCGGTTCGGTCACCACCAACTCCTCGCCCGAGTGTTCGGCAAGGTGGTCCAGCGCTCCCTGCTCCAGCGTCGGAGCCCGGCGCAGGTCCACCTCGAAGCCCTCAGCGCGCAACTCGTCGGCGAATCGATGCATTGCAGCAAGCAGCAGATGGGCGCGTTGGCGGTGCCAGGGCCGCGATGCCAATTTGGTGTCGCTCAGCACCATCAGCACCCGGTCGCGATCTGCCTCGGCGGTGGCGAGGGCACCGATGGAGCGATTGAGCTGGTCCCCGAGGACCCAGATCGTCATGGACGCTGGGACCCCCGGAGCGGGTGTGCAATCTGGGTCACTCCCGTCATGTCCACCCGGCGATGGTACCCGAGACGCGATCACCTCGGGATGGGCATCTGCGATCTGGCGGCCCGATCAGGCTCGTTCGATCAGGGCGGTTCGAACAGCATCGTTGCGGTCGCTGACGCCTCGATCCCGCGCACCATCGGGCCCACGATCGCGAGGCGCGGCATCTGCGACAGTGTGACGGTCACCGTGACCATCGACGCGTCGGTCTCGACGCTGACCGAATGCGCTCGTATACCGAGGCTTGCAGCGGCAGCTCGGCTCGCTGACGTCGCTGGGTCTGCTGCGACCGAGGCGGCACGCACGGCTGCGCGTGCCGCCTGTTCGGCCTGGAGGTGGTCATGGGCGACGATCAGCAGCTGTGCGATCAAGAGCATC
>SKFX01000017.1 GCA_007117775.1 Ilumatobacteraceae bacterium | reverse complement strand
TGACACGCCCGATGACACGCCCGATGACACGCCCGATGACACGCCCGATGACACGGTCGCCGCAACCCTCGGGTCGGTCACCTCGGCACTACCCGGCGGAATGCACCGACCCGGACAGGTCGAGATGGCCACTGCGGTGCAGCGCGCCATCACGAGCGGTCGCCATCTGGTCGTCCAGGCCGGCACCGGCACTGGCAAAACGCTGGCCTATCTCGTCCCCGTCGTCGAGTCGGGTGCGCGGGCCGTGATCGTCACGGCCACCAAAGCCCTCCAGGACCAGCTGGCAACCAAGGACCTCCCATTCCTCGATGACCATCTCGAGGTCGACGCCGCCGTACTCAAGGGCCGCAACAACTATCTGTGCCGCCAACGGCTCCACGAGGTCGAGACCGCCTCGGCCGGACAGCTCGATGTCGGCACCTCTGCCGAGGTGCGACGCGACCACATCGAGCGCCTCGGTGTCTGGGCCGCCACGACCACCACCGGCGACCGTGCCGAATTGCAGTGGGCGGTCCACGAGGCGACCTGGCGAGCGCTCAGCGTCGGGTCCGATGAATGCCCAGGAGCACGGAACTGCCCACGCGGCCACGACTGCTTCGCCGAAGCGGCCCGTGATGCGGCCCGCGAGGCTCAGATCATCGTGGTCAACACCCACCTCTACGGCCAGCACATCAGCAGTGGTGGCGAGTTCCTGCCCGAACACGATGTCGTCGTCTTCGACGAGGCCCACGGCCTCGAGGACATCATCAGCGCAACCGTCGGCGTCGAGATCAGCGGTGGGCGCCTCACCGCCGCAGGCGCCGCCATCGCCCAGGTGCTCACCGATTCGCCTGCGCCACGCACCCTGAGCGAGTTGGCCGGGGAGTTGCGCGATCTGCTCGGGCCACGGACCGGCGAGCGACTCGGCCCACCACTCCCCGATGAGGTCCAGGACCTGCTCAATCGGACCCGCCTCGCCCTCGGAGAGGCATCGGCTGCACTCCGCGCCATCGAACAACCATCGGCGAAGCGCAATGAGGATCTCGAGCAACGCCGTCTGCGGGCGCTCACGATGGTCGGTCGGCTCAGCGAGGCGATCGACACCGCGAGCGGAGCGGGAACCACAAGTGTTGCGTTCGCGTCGGGCCGACCAGAGACACCACGACTCGAGATCGCTCCCCTCGACGTCGGCCCGTCGCTGCGGCCGGTCTGGGAGGGCCACACCGCCATCCTGACCAGCGCGACCGTCCCATCGTCGATCGTCACCCGCCTCGGAATACCCGATGAGAACGTCGATGTGATCGATGTGGGAAGCCCCTTCGACTACGAGTCACAGTCGCTGCTGTACTGCACGATGAAGCTGCCCGACCGGCGAGATGCGGGCTTCGAGCCAGCGATGCATGACGAACTCGAGGGTCTGATCGGCGCTGCGGGCGGCCGCACACTCGCACTCTTCACCAGTTGGGCGGCTCTGGACCGCGCCGTCGAGGCGCTGCGACCACGCCTCGACGTCCCGATCCTCAGCCAACGCGATCTACCCCAGACCGCGCTCATCGAACGGTTCGCCAACGACGAGGCCACCTGCGTGTTCGCAACGGCTGGCTTCTTCCAAGGGGTCGACGTCCCGGGATCGACGCTCTCGCTGGTCACGATCGACAAACTGCCGTTCCCGCGCCCCGATGACCCGCTACTCTCGGCACGGCGAGATGAGCTCGGCCGGGCCGCGTTCGGCGAGATCGACCTACCGCGCGCCGCGACCCTGCTCGCGCAGGCTGCCGGTCGCCTGATCCGCTCGAACACCGATCGCGGAGTGGTCGCAGTCTTCGATCGCCGTCTCGGTGCTGCGGGGTACCGGTGGGACATCATCCGTGCGCTGCCACCGATGCGCCGTACCGCTGAACGCGCCGAGGCCTTGGCCTTCCTTCGCGAGATCTCATCGTGACCCGTTAGTGTCTGTTCAGGAGACAACGAGCAGCCGGGGACCGGCCGGTCGCCGATTTCTCGGCGGCCCATGGCACCCTGATGGCCCGGTGTCGACAGCGCCGAGGACATCATGGCGGAGACCCAAGCAGCAGCGAAGGACAGGACATGACCATCACCCCCGAACCACAGCAGCGTGAGCGGCCCCCCGTCGAGGACTGGAGCACCGACTTCGATCACACCGATCCGCAATGGTCGGCTGATCCGTATCCCATCTGGGACCAGCTGCGCGATGGCTGCCCGATGGCCCGGACCGAGCGCTTCGGCGGCACCTGGCTGCCGACCACCCATGAACTCATCAGCGCCATCGCCTATGACACCGAGAACTTCACCTCGCGTTCGGTCGTCGTCGGTGAGCGTCGCCCCACCCCCGAGGATCTGCCGGCGCCGATCGGTGTGGCGCCCCCCATCACCTCGGACCCTCCGTTCCACCACTTGGCGCGCCGCATCATGCTGCCGGCGTTCTCACCGAAGAGGATCGAGGAACTGACCCCGTTCACCCGCGAACTCTGCAACGGCCTGATCGACAAGCTCGTCGGAGCCGAGTCGGTCGATGCGGCCGTCGACTACGCCCAGCACATTCCGGTCCAGGTGATCGCCAAGATGCTCGG
>SKFX01000197.1 GCA_007117775.1 Ilumatobacteraceae bacterium | reverse complement strand
GTGAGACGGGCCGTGCCGTCGATCACAACAGACTGAGATCGGCTTCGCCGGTTGTGGCGATCGTTCGAGGCGGCACCATCGCCTGCACCGCTAGTGTTTCGCCGTGACATTCGATCCTCCGCCTGCAACCGGCGATCCGACGACCGACCGCCCGCAGTCGACGTCGCCGCTGCGCACCATCGCCTCGATCGCGGCCGGTGTGCTGTTCGTCATCGCTGCGGTGGTTGCCCTCGTCGTTGGGTGGGCGCGTGCCACGGTGCTCGATTCGGATCGATTCGCCTCCACCATCGAACAGACTCTCGCCGAGCCTGAGGTGACCCGGTCGTTATCGGAATTGGTCACCGAACGTGTGCTCGAGATCGCCGATGTCGATGCGTTCGTCGCAACGAACCTGCCCGAGGAGTTGGCGGCCCTGTCACCGGTGCTGCGCGGGGCAGCACGAGGGCTCACGATCGAACTGGTCGATGGCATCGTGTCGTCACCGGCGGCTCGTTCCGGTCTCGTCGAGGCGAGCCGTGCCACGCACCAAGGCTTCGTGCGGCTGCTCGAAGGAGGAGAGCCACCCCCGTCGGTGACGATCGAGGGCGATTCGATCGCGATCAACCTGCTGCCCCTGGTCACCGAGAGCATCGGAGGTCTCCAAGCGCGCGGCCTCGTCGGTGAGCTCGAAGTGCCGCGATTGAACTGGGATGATGATCCGGCCGAACAACGGATGTTGTTGAGTCGAGTGTTGGATCGAGATCTCCCCGACGACTTCGGCCAGATCGTGGTCTATCGATCCGAACGGGTTTCGGAGGCCTCCCAGATGGTGCAGAACGGCCGCTCGGTGCTGACGCTCGCGAAGCGCGGAGCTCTGGTGCTCTACGCGAGCGTCATCATCTTGGGTGTGGCGACGGTGGCGCTGGCACGCCGCAGGTTGGTGGCGCTCGGGGCGCTCGCATCGGGTGTAGCTGCGGCGGTGTTGATCGCTCGGGCGGTGGTCAACGGCATCGTCGAGGAGATTCCGGGGTTGTTCACCAATCCCGGGGCGGTGGTGGCGGTGGCGATCTCGGTCGGGGATCTGACTCGCGGGCTGATCACGATGCTCGATGTGGTGGCAGTGTTCACCGTGGCCATTGCGGCCTTCGCTCTGGTGGCGGCATGGCGGCGGCGCTCGGGCGGATCGGGTGCATCGGTCGAAGCGGCTGGCGCGTTGGTCGCCGATCACCCCGAGTTCGTCAGCCTCGGCGGGTTCGCTCTCGCCATCTTGTTGTTGAGCATCGCTGGGGTCGGTTGGTTCAGCGGTCTGATCGCCGCCGCATTGGTCGTGGGCTCGACGTTGGTGTTGACGCGTTCGCGACGTGTTCAGCCGAACGTCTGACGCTGCACGGTTGCGTCGATGACGCGCCCGTCGTCGGGACTGCGTGAGATGAATGCGATCGCGCCATCACCCTCGGTCGGAGGTGTCCATTCGAAGGTCCCACTGAAGTTCTCTGGGTCGCCGGGACTCACGCCGCCGAACACGAAGCTCTCGATCAGCGGGACGAGTTGGTTGTCGAGGCGCACGACCACATCGATCGTGCCATCGAAGGAGACCGAGCGCCCCGAGACCGAGAGTGGGTCACCCAGCGATGTCCCGGCTCGGGGCTGGTCCACGATGATGTTCGGCGACTGTGAGGTCAGGACCCACCACGTCTGATCGGCGAGCTGGCGGACGACGACCAGCATGGGGTCGGCTCCCTCGAAGGATCTGATGTCCACCTCACCCGAGCGAATATCGCCGCCGCGATACTCACCGACGAGTGGATCGACCATCCCGAGGTAGTCGGCGGCGAATCCGGCCGCAGCGTCACGGGGATCCTCGTAGCGGATCGGATCATCGAACCACGGCCAGATCGCCACTCGGAACTGTTCGGGGTCGAGCGCAATGGTCGTCGTGGTGGTCGAGGTGGTGGTCGAGGTGGTGGTGGTCGTGCTGGTGGTCGTGGTGGTGGGAGCGGTCGTGGTCGTCGGAGCAACCGTCGTGGTGGTGGAGGTGGTCGAGGTCGTCGTGGTGTCGACGGTTGTATCACCATCGCGTGAGATGGTGAAGATGGCCGCGGCGATCGCAGCGAAGAGCACTGACGCCGCGATCACCGCGAGCGCGATGTTGCGGGCACGGTGGTTCGGCGTCGGTTCGCCGTTGGTCGGGTCATCCATCGTGTTCACTGCGCCAGATACCTCGAGATCGATGACGTGGTTACGGACATGGTCATGTCAACTGAGACTACTTCGCCATCACCGGCCGTCGATCGGTCGAGTGGCCCGCCGCCGCAGCGGTCGGTGCGGCGCTCCGGCGACCGGGCGATGCCGGTTGTGACCCTCAGCTGAGAGGGGGGCGTCGATCGTGTGCTCAGTTTCGGGCGAGCACTCCGGCTCGGGTGAGCATCTCGACCACGGCTGTCGCGGCGGCCTGTGCGGTGAGCGACTCGGTGTCGATATGCAGATCGGGGTGTTCGGGAACCTCATAGGGCGAGTCGATACCGGTGAAGTTCGCGAGTTCACCGGCACGTGCCTTGGCATACAGGCCCTTGGGGTCGCGGGCTTCGGCGATC
>SKFX01000049.1 GCA_007117775.1 Ilumatobacteraceae bacterium | reverse complement strand
CGGTCCACCTCACCGATCACACCAACGCCGCGGTCACCGGCCTCTATCACCTCGGCGATGGCACCTGGGATATCGATCGCTGCGAGACCCTCGGCATCGATGCGGACTGGTTGCCGACGATCGTGGACTCCGTGGGCGATGGTGTCGTGGGGGCACCCAACGGCGGGCTGGCGGCGATCGCCTCGGCACTGCGCGGCGCACCCCCGATCGCGGCGGTGATCGGTGACCAGCAGGCCTCGCTCGTCGGCCAGGGCTGTGTGGTCGAGGGTGCGGCGAAGATCACCTTCGGCACCGGGGCGATGCTCGATGTCTGCACCGGCGCACGAGCCGCACCCAGTGGTTCGCGTTCTCCGCAGGGGACCTTCTCGATCATCGCCTGGGCACATGAGGCCGAGCGGATCTGGGGCACCGAGGCGATCATGTTGTCGGCGGGCACGGCCGTGGAATGGCTGGTCGACGATCTCGGCCTGATCGACTCACCGGCACAGAGCCACGATATCGCCGCAAGCTGTCGCGATACCGACGGCGTCATGTTCGTCCCGGCACTCCTCGGCCTCGGCACACCGCACTGGGACTATGGCGCCCGCGGCACCCTGGTCGGCCTGACGCGCGGCACCACGTCAGCACAGATCGTGCGCGCCGTGCTCGAGGGGGTGGCACACCGCGGTGCCGATCTCATCGAAGCCGCCCGAGCCGATACCGGCCACGACCTCGGGGTCATCCGCATCGACGGTGGCATGAGCCAGAACCCGACCTTCGTGCAGGCCCTCGCCGATGCCGCACAGATCGTGGTCGAGACCTCGCCGATCGTCGAGGCCACCACCTTGGGTGCCGCCCATCTCGCCGCGGTCGCCATCGGACGCTGGCCGTCGGTGCCCGATACCGCCGCGCTGTGGAATCCCGCAGCGCGCGTCGAGCCATCTGATGATCCGGCACGCCGGGCCGAGCGCGTCCGCTGGAGCGATGCCGTGGCCCGCTCGGCTGAATGGATCCCAGAACTCTCCTCGCTCGACTTCTAGGATGCACAGCGGAGTTGCCTCGGGCGGTGCCGGCCGATGAGACTGTCCACCGATGGCCGAACACTCCTTGGTGATGGTGCCAGCGGCCCACTGAAGAGCAGACTATGAGCATCGAAGATCTGAGCCCCCGACAGCGTGAACCCGAAAGGACCCTCTGGTGACCGAGAGCGAACGCCAGACCACAATCGAGCCGGCGCCGCCAACCGCGTCGAGCGATCCGGCGCGCCGCGCGCTGCTGCGAGCCGGTATCGGCATCGGCACCCTCGGCGCACTCTTCGGCGGCCTCGGCGCCCAGAGCGTCCTTGCGGCACCCGATGATGAGGTTGAGGACCCCGCCGATGACGGCGAGTTCGGGCCCGATGCCATCGATGGCCAGTCCAGCACGCTCGACACGCTCGGCGACCTCGACGCCGCCGCCCAACGCGATCTCATGGGCGCCATGCTGGCCGCTGAGCTCGCCACCCGCGATCTCTATCAGTCGGCATTGGACGCGGGCGCAGACCCGGCGGTCTCGGGCGGGATGGAACGCCAGCACCGCGCCTATGCCGACGCGATCAGCGGTGCGATCGGCGAGAGTGCTTCGACACCGAGCGAGTCTCTGCTGGCCGAGTGGCAGAGCCGCTTCGACACCTCCGACACCGCTGCGATGGCCGCTGCGGGCACCGAACTCGAATCCGCCCTGGTCGCCACCTACGAAGGTCTCATCGGACTCGTCGACGATGGCAACTGGGTGCGGGTCATGTCGGCGATCGCCATGGCTGAGGCCCGCCACAGTGTCGTACTCGCCACCGTTGCCGGCCAGGCCGATGATCTGACCACCCTGTTCGATCCCGCGGCGAGCCCGCTGAACATCGAGGAACTCTCATGAGCTCAGACACCACCCCCAACCGCGCCGATCACCGCGCCGGTGGTCTCGACCGGCGCACGCTGCTGCGAGCCGGTGGGATCACCCTCGCGCTCGGGCCGATCATCGCCGCATGTGGTGGCGAGAGTCTCGGGCCTGAGACGATCGGCCGTGTCGGGGTGGCCGAGCCCGGCCCCGAACTCGAGGATGCACCGGTCAACGACGTGGTGCTGCTGCGCACGGCGATGTCGATCGAGTACACCGCCCAGGAGGTCTACGCCGCTGCGGTGGCGACCGGGGCACTGAGCGGTGAGCAGATCCGCTTGATCGACGCGCTGCGGGCCGACCATGACGAGCACATCGGCGCACTCACCGGCCTCATCACCGCAGCCGGCGGCCAGCCGTTCGCCTGCGCGAATCCGTTCATCATGGAGCGCGTCATCGAGCCCACCTTGATCGCTCTCGATGACAGCGCCGATACCAGCGGAGACCTGATGCGGATCGCTTACGGTCTCGAGACGCTCGCCGCTGCCACCTATCAGCTCTTCGTCAGCTTCCTCGCGGATCCCGAACTGCGCGCTGCTGCGCTTGAGATCGGCGCCGATGAGGCCCGCCACACGGCCGCGGTCGCGATTGCGGCCACCGGAGCCCCCGAGGGCTTCTTGAGCCCGGAGCTGTTCGGCAATGAACTCGAAAACGGACCCGACGGGCT
>SKFX01000189.1 GCA_007117775.1 Ilumatobacteraceae bacterium | reverse complement strand
CGGTATCGCTGCGCTCGGGGTCGTGGCGCTGGTGCTCGCATGGTTGCGCTGGGCACGTGTCGCACAGCGCGAGCACTACCACCCCGATGCGCTGATCCGGATCGCACGACTGTGGATGCGCACCCGCCGCGCCAATGAGTTGCTCGCCGCCGCCACCGCGGTATCGGCGGTGATGATCCTGCTCGGGGCCACGATCGACCAGTGGGTGCTCGGCGCGCTCGGCGCCACCGCAGCTGCGGTGGCCACCGCAGTGTTCCCCTGGGGGCTCGCCCTGCGCGGCGCCGATACACCACTCGCGTGGACGCGGCGCCTCAAAACCCTGACGGCGGTCGTCGCGCTGCTCGTCGTGCTCCTCGGCGCGATCGCCGTCGTGGCCTCAATCCCGCCGTGGTCGGCGCCGGGTCTCATCGCAGCCCTGTTGGTCCCCATCGGCGAGTTGGCACTGCGCATCACGGTGCCGATCGAGGCTCGTATCGCCGAAGGGCATCGCCGGAGGGCCGAATCGCGTCTGGTTCGGGTGGCACCGACGACGATCGCGATCACCGGATCATGGGGCAAGACCACCACCAAGAACCACGTCCGCCAACTGATCGGCGATCTGCGGCCAACGGCCATCAGCCCGGCCTCGTTCAACAATCTCGGCGGTCTGTCGAGAACGATGAACGAACATCTCCCCGACAGCACCGAGGTGCTGGTGGTCGAGATGGGCATGTACGGCCCCGGAGAGATCCGCGCACTCTGCGACTGGGTGCGACCGAGCGTCGGGGTGATCACGGCCATCGGCCCGATGCACCTCGAGCGGGTCGGTTCCATCGAGGGCATCGTCGCAGCCAAATCCGAGATCATCGAACGCACCGAATGCGCGGTGCTGTGGGTCGCCCAACCCGAATTGGCCCGCGTTGCCGACACCATCGCCGTCGAGCGACCCGACCAGCGCCTCATCAGATGCGGCACCGAGCCGACGAACGATGTCTGTGTGATGACGACCGCCACCGAACACGCGATCTCGGTGCGGGGTCGACCACTGGGTGTGGTGGAGGCCTCGAGCGGGCTGCATCCGGCCAATATCGCCTGTGCCATCGGTGCGCTGGTGGCGATCGAGATGGACATCGAGCTCGTCGCCCGCAATCTCTCGGCGCTCTCGGCACCGGACCACCGGGCCACCCAGCAGACCTCGCCGAGCGGTGTCACGATCATCGATGACACCTTCAACTCGAACCCCGTCGGCGCCCGCCATGCCATCGAGCGGCTCACCTCGGTAGGCCCGGGTCGAAAGATCGTGGTCTCCCCGGGCATGGTGGAACTCGGGCCGCTGCAATATGGCGAGAACCTCGAGTTCGCTCGATTCGCGGCTGATCACGGCGTCGAAGTGATCGCGGTGGGTCGCACCAACCGCGATGCACTGCTCGCTGGAGCCGAACTCGGCGGCCGACCGGCTCGCTGGGTACCCGACCGTGAATCGGCACGCTCGCTGGTGGCAACCGAACTCGGCAGCGGCGATGCCGTACTGTGGGAGAACGACCTCCCCGATCATTACCCGTGAGATATCGCTGATCGACAGGTCGAGACCAGTATCCCGGCACGACCGACACCGGGTGGAACGGTCGGTGATCCGATCGCGAAATGGAGTGAGAGATGACGGCAATCGGCGTGGTCTTCGGTGGTTCGAGCCCCGAACACGACATCAGCATCCTGACCGGGCTGCAGGCAGCGCGGATCCTGAGCGATGCTGGCCATGGGGTCACCTGTCTGTATTGGGCTCCGTCAGGCCAGTGGTGGAAGGTGCCCGTCGATATCGAGGCGGCACAGTTCCTCGAACCCCGGATCAAGGGCGCCACCGCGCTCGAATTGGTGCTGCCAGGCGGTTTCGTCGAGCGCAGGCGTATGAAGGACGCCACCGTGGAGATCGAGGTGATCGCCAACTGCTGTCATGGCGGCCCCGGCGAGGACGGTTCGCTCAGTGCGCTGCTGCGACTGGCGGGGTACCGCGTCACCGGACCGAACCCCGATGGTGCGGCATTGGCCATGGACAAGTACGCGACCGCAGCGATCGCCGGCCATCTCTCGATTGCGACCATCGCCACCCGGCGTGCCGATGAGCCGATCGACCTCGAGACCCCGTGGGTCGTCAAACCGCGTTTCGGTGGCTCATCGCTCGGCATCGAAACCGGTGTCGAGGACCCTGAGACCGTGCGGGCCCTCGCCGGGCGCGGTGTCGGCCGCAGTGGCACGATCGTGCAGCCCTACCTCGCAGGATGGGTCGATCTCAATATCGCCGTCCGCTCAGCACCGACGCCACAGGTATCGGCGATCGAGCGTCCGCTGCGGGACACCACCGCCATCTTGGACTACCGCACCAAATATCTGCGCGGCCAGGGCGGGATGGAGTCACAACCCCGTGAACTGCCCGCTGAGATCCCCGATGAGATCGCTGAGCAGATCCGGACCTCGGCACTTGCGCTCGTCGAGGCTCTCAATATGACCGGCCTGCCGCGGATCGACTTCTTATGGGACGGTGCCGATCAGGTGGTGCTGTGTGAGGTGAACGCGATTCCCGGCGCGCTCGGGCTGTACCTGTGGGAGGCCATCGGCATCGATCGCGCCACAGTGCTCGGCGACTGGGTCGCCGAGGCGCTCGCCGAACCGGCCATGCGACCGCATTGGGCGGCCACTGCTGATGGATCGGCCCTGCGGGTGGCGGGATCGATCGCCTCCAAACTGGCCCTGTGAACTCACCGGCCACCACAGATGGCCATCACACACCGCGATCCCCGTCGCAACGATCACGTTCATAACGATCACGGTCACAACGATCACGTCGGCGCCAGCGCGGCGCGCACGAAGGCGCGCAGCTCACTGCGCAGCCTGCGCAGTCCTGAGGGACTCGCCGTCCACCCGACTGCGCCGAGCACCCGGGCCTCGGTGGCGAGTCCGGTCACCGTCGAGTAGATCAGCGCCGCCAGCAGCGCCGGATCGGCGCGCCGGATCCGTCCCGCATCCATCTCGGAGCGCAGCGCGGCGATGGCTCTACCCACCGACGGCTCGAGCAGGCCTGCGAGATGTGCCGCATGTGATTCTGAGAGTCTCCCGATCTCGCCGATCAACCCGAGCAATGCCGGTCGACGGACCGCCGGGCGGAACACTGCGGCGACGAGCGCATCGAGACGTGCCAACGGGTCGGGGGGCGCGGCGCGCAGTGCGGCCTCGACCACGATCAGCAACTCGGCGACAGCTTCGCCGAGCACTGCCTCGACGAGGTCGTCTTTGGAGGCGAACCAATACAGCACGGTCTGCTTGCGCACCCCGACCGCACGGGCGATCTCGTCGAGTGAGACCGCATCGACACCGCGGTTGCCGAACAGGTCGAGGGCAGCGTCGAGGATGCGCTGTCGGGTCGGGATCTCAGAGGGAGCCATGTTCTCAGTGTGCGATGTGGCCAGATGCTGTGTGGTCACTCTGGCCGATCGGATGCACCCGTGCGCCGGTCTCGGCACCGAGCCCGGTGGCCGGGCCCGACGATCGGGTGTCTACCAACTGGTAAAGAGACGCTCATGACATGCTATACAGGGTGGTGTGATAGCCGCCTCGCTGGCACATCGACGCATCGCAATCACCGGATCGACCGGGTTCGTCGGCACCGCGCTCGTCGAGCGACTCCTGCGCGGTGTCCCCGACTGCGAACTGGTCCTGATCGTGAGACCCGGCCGCCGCAGCACCGCACCCCAGCGCGCCGCCAAGGAGATCTTCCGCAACGATGCCTTCGATCGTCTGCGCGAACTGTGGGGCGAGGACTTCGACGCCGAGATCGAGCGGCGGGTGACCACCATCGCCGGCGATGTCAGTGCCGACGGCCTCGGCCTCGACGAGGCTGGCCGCAGCGAATTCGCCCGATGTGATGTCGTCATCCACTCTGCGGCAACGGTCTCGTTCGACTCACCGCTCGATCAGGCTGTTGAGATCAACCTGCTCGGGCCGACCCGCATCACTTCGCTCTGTGCCGAACTCGACATCACCCCGTATCTCGTTGCCGTCTCCACCTGCTATGTCGCCGGCAACCGACGTGGTAATGCCCCTGAGGAACTCGTCAGCGAAGGCCCCTTCGATCTCGGCTTGGACTGGCGGGCTGAAGTCACCTCGGCGCGCCGCCTCAAAGGCGATACCGAGGCCGAGAGCCGCCGCCGCGAGCACCTCGAACGCTTCCGGGCCGAGGCGCGACGCGAACTCGGCGCCGCCGGCGCCCCGGCACTGGCCGCCAAAACCGAGCAGAACCGCCAGCGCTGGGTCCGTGACCGCCTCGTCGAGGCCGGACGCGCCCGGGCTGCCAGCCTCGGATGGCCCGATGCCTACGCCTACACCAAGGCCCTCGCCGAGCAGGCGCTCGTGGAGACCCGAGGTCAGGTGCCGGTGTCGATCGTTCGCCCGTCGATCATCGAGTCGGCCTGGGCCGAACCGCGACCGGGCTGGATCCGTGGCTTCCGCATGGCCGAGCCGGTGATCATCTCCTATGCCCGCGGCATGCTCAAGGAGTTCCCCGGCGTGCCCGAGGGCACCGTCGATGTCATCCCGGTCGATCTGGTGGTCGCCGCGATCATCGCGGTCGCCGCTGACGGACCACATCGCGAACCGCGTATCACCCAGGTGGCCTCGGGCGGGATCAATCCACTCAAGTACCGGACGCTGGTCGACAACGTCAGCGCCTGGTTCACCGCGAACCCGCTCTACGACCCCGAGGGCCAACCGATCGTCGTTCCCGAATGGACCTTTCCGGGACGCGGTCGTGTCCAGACGCAGTTGACCCGCGCCAAGGACGTCATCACCCGTGCCGAGCGACTCTTGCAGGCACTGCCACTGCGCGGCCGCCAGGCCGAGTTCTCGGCCACCTTGGAGTCACGGCGCCTCGAGGTGGAGCGCGCCCTCGAATATGTCGAGCTCTACGGCCTCTACACCGAATGCGAGGCGATCTATCAGGTCGACCACCTGATCGAGTTATGGGAGTCGCTCGACGACGCGGACCGCGCCGAATTCAACTTCGATCCCCGCGTCATCTCGTGGCCGACATATGTCAACGAGGTCCACCTGCCCTCGATCATCCAGCACGCCCGGGTCAAGACCACACCGGGCAAATCGCGCGGTACCGATCGCATGACCCGGCTGCGCCGCCAGGTGCTCGACCCCAAACGCCATGTCGCAGCCTTCGATCTCGAGAACACCCTGATCGCCTCCAATGTCGTCGAGAGCTACTCGTGGCTCGCAACCCGACGCCTCGACGGCCGCGAACGCCTGCAGTACACGCTGCGGACACTCGCTGAGGCACCCGGCCTCTTGCGTCTCGACCGCCGGGACCGCACCGACTTCCTGCGCCACTTCTACCGCCGCTACGCCGATGCACCGATCGATCAGATCGAGATCGATGCTGCCGAGATGTTCACGCAACTGCTCCTGGCAAAGAGCTTCCCCGAGGGGCTGCGCCGGGTGCGCCAGCACCGTGAACTCGGCCACCGCACCATCCTCATCACCGGTGCACTGGACTTCAATGTGGCCGGTCTCAAACCGCTCTTCGATGAGATCGTCGCAGCGGAGATGAGCACCACCGAGCGCAATACCTATTCGGGCGAGATGCATCAGGTCCCACCGACCGGCGAGGCCCGCGCCCAGATCCTCGCCGACTACTGCGCAGCGGAGAATCTGGATCTCGCTGAATGCGTCGCCTACGCCGACTCGTCATCTGATCTGCCACTGTTCGAGGCGGTCGGATTCCCGGTCGCGGTCAATCCTGAGACCCGCCTGGCCGCAATCGCCCGCAAACGCGGCTGGTTGGTCGAGCATTGGGCAAAGGCCCCTGGTGCACCTCGGCGACTCCTCCCGATCGGGCCGCTGTTGTCCGAACGGGCTCGGAGGCCGGCATGAAAGCCCTGCAGATCCGACGCAAGGTCGCCCGACTGGGTGCGGCTCGTATGGTGGCGGGCGTCTCGGGTGCCGCCGCAGCGCGCCTCGGCCCTCTCGAGTACCGCACGATCGATCCACCGGCGCTGCCCGGGCCGGGATGGCAGCGGGTCACCACCGCTCTGGCGGGGATATGCGGGTCGGATCTCTCCGTCGTCCACGGACATGCCTCGACCTATTTCGAAGACTGGGTGTCGTTCCCGTTCGTGCCCGGCCATGAGGTCGTCGGCACCCTCGACGATGGCACCCGGGTGGTCCTCGAGCCGGTACTCGGCCACTGTGCGCGCGGCTTCGCTCCCCCGTTCGAGGGAGCGGCCCCCGGCGATGGTGACGACTACGCGCATCTGGTCACCGCCGGGCGGGAGATGGAACTCGAGCCCGGGATCCAGATCGGGTTCTGTGAGTCGACCGGTGGGGGGTGGTCACCGCAGTTCGTCGCCCATGAGAGCCAACTGCACCGGGTCCCCGATGCCGTATCCGATGAGCAGGCCGTCCTCATCGAGCCACTCGCCGGCGGGATCCACGCTGCGCTCAAGACCCTCACCGTCACCGAGCGCGCCCGGGCCGCTGGAGCCCAGCCGATCGTGGCCGTGCTCGGTGCCGGCACCATGGGTCTGGCAGCGATCGCCGGTCTGAGCCGCTATGTCCCTGACGCCCGTATCGTCGTCGGCGCCCGCTACGGCCATCAGCGACGCCTCGCCGCCGAACTCGGTGCCGAGGTGGTCGTGGCTCCCGATGACCTATTGCGAGCAGTGCGCCGTCTCAGCGGTGGCCACATGATCGGCGGATCGCTGTCATCGGGAGCGCATGCGACCATCGACGCCGTCGGGACCAGTGCATCGATCTCTGCCAGCCTCGCCATGACCCGGCCGCGCGGCCGCGTCGTGGTGCTCGGCATGCCCGCCGACGTGAGTCTGGATCTGACCGGGCTCTGGCACCGCGAGACCGAACTCGTCGGCGCCTACACCTATGGCACCGAGACCCTCGCCGATCACACCACGACCACGACATTCGCGCTGGCCATCGAGACCGCAGCAGCCATCGGCGCCGAGCGACTGCTCTCGGCCACGTACCGCCTCGACGACCATGTCCAGGCGCTGCGTCATGCCGCTGAGGCCGGACGCCGGGGCGCGGTCAAGATCGCCTTCGACCTGCGCCGCGACCCCGGCCAGACCACCAAGGGAGACCGCTGATATGCCACGCCCGGGATTCGTCCTCGATGTCGACCGCTCCACCCCGCCGACGCTGTTCTGGCACGGTGAGCGGTTCCGGCTGGAACAACTGCCCGCTGATCGCTCGCGTATCGTCTATCCGCCCGAGCCGCTACCAGCCATCGAACACCTCGATCACGCCATCCGCGACGCACTCCTGAACCCGATCGGCAGCGATCCGCTCCCCGCTCGGCTGTTCGCCGGGATGAAACTCACCATCGCCTTCGATGATGCCAGCCTGTCACTGCCCAAGATGCGCCGGCCCGACACCCGCCAGCGCATGGTCGAGGCCGTCTTGGATATGGCGGCCGCCGCCGGCGTCGACGATGTCCACATCATCGCTGCGCTCGGACTGCACCGGCGGATGCACGACTACGAATTGCGCCATGTGCTCGGCGACCGGGTCTTCGATGCCTTCGCGCCGCGCGGCCTGCTCTATCAGCACGATGCCGAGGACCCCGACGGCCTCATGGTCATCGGCACGACCGATCATGGCGAGGTGGTCGAGATCAACCGGCGCGCCGCTGAGAGCGACCTGATCGTCTACCTCAACGTCAACCAGTCACCGATGGACGGTGGTTGGAAATCGATCACGACCGGATTGGCCTCCTACCGTTGCCTCAGCTTCCACCACAATCCCGAGACCCTGCAGCACACCCGCTCGCTCGTCGACCGCCATCGCAGCGCCCTGCACAAGAGCGTCTGGCGGATGGGCGAGGTGTTGCGCCGTGACGGACCGCCGATCTTCCAGGTTGAGACCTCGCTGAACACCGACACCTTCCCGTCGAGTTTCGCGTTCTTGTCCAAACGCGAATGGGAGTGGTCAGCACGCGATCGGGCCAAGTATCTGGCCACAGCAGCATCGCTCGAGCGCACCCCGACGCGACTGGCACGCCGGATCTTCCACAGTATCGAGGCGCCGTATCGCACCACGAGCGTGCAGGCCGGTGACACCGAGGCCGTGCATGAGATCACGCTCGAACACGTCTACCGCCAGCAGGTGGTCGAGGTCGAGGGCCAGACCGACATCTTGACGATGGGCATCCCCTTCATCTCCCCCTACAACCCTGAGTCGATCATGAACCCGATCCTGGTGATGTGCATGGGACTCGGCTACCTGTTCAACATGTACCGCAATAAGCCGCTTGTGCGCGAGGGCGGTGTCGTCATCATGACGCACCCGACGTACCGCGAGTTCCATCCGGTGCACCATCCGAGCTATATCGACTTCTTCGATGAGGTCCTCGCCGACACCACCGATCCAGCGGAGATGTCAACGCGTTGGGAGACCAAATACGCCGAGGACGAGTGGTATCGGCACCTCTATCGCACTTCGAACGCCTATCACGGCGTGCACCCGTTCTACGCCTGGTACTGGGGCGCCCATGGCCAACAGCACTGCGGTCGCGTCATCATCGTCGGTGGTGACGCACCGACAGTGCGGCGCCTCGGCTTCACACCGGCATCATCGATGAACGATGCCTTCGAGATCGCCTCCGATGTGGTCGGTGCATCTCCCACCATCACCCACCTGCACGTCCCGGCCATGCTGGTGGCCGATGTGACATGAACGATCGCAGCGGCCCCAGGCGCGGCCTGCAGTCGGCACAACGCGCCGCAGGCCTCGTCGAACGCGCCCTGGCCGCGGCCACCGCCCCGGTGCGCCGTGCCGGGTTCCCCTTCGTGGCCCCGAGTATCCCA
Organism: Ilumatobacteraceae bacterium; assembly: GCA_007117775.1. Classification (GTDB taxonomy): domain Bacteria; phylum Actinomycetota; class Acidimicrobiia; order Acidimicrobiales; family Ilumatobacteraceae; genus CSBr16-110. Next base: position 1,010 of record SKFX01000189.1, on the reverse strand, counting down.
CGAGGTGTCGAGGTCCCCGATGACTCCGTCGCCCTCGGCGCGGACTATGAGACCGATTGGGCGCGACGACCCCTCGCCCGCGCGGCGCGCGGCGTCATCATCGAGGGACCACTGCGCCTCGCGGTGCGCGCCGTGGCCAACCCTGAGATCCTCGGATATGACCGCCTCACGGACCTGATGCTGCTCGATGAGCCACCGGCGGTCATCTTCGCCCCCAATCACCACAGCCATGTCGACACCGGCCTCATGATCCGCGCCGTTCCGGCACCATGGCGACACCGACTCGTCGTGGCCGCTGCGGCTGACTACTTCTTCGATACGCGCTGGAAGGCAGCTCTCTCGGCACTCTCGCTCAATGCGGTGCCGGTCGATCGGGAACTGACCGGGCGCCGCTCAGCCGATCTCGTCCGCTCGCTGATCGACGACGGCCACAGCCTCGTCATCTACCCCGAAGGCGGCCGCTCGCCCGATGGCTGGGGCCAACAGTTCCGCGGCGGTGCCGCCTATCTCTCGGCGCGCACCGGCGCACCGGTGATCCCGGTGTTCATCGATGGGACCGGCGAGATCTTCGGCAAGGGCATGAAACGACCCAGACCCGGCCGCACCCGGGTGGTGTTCGGCGCTCCGGTGCTCCCAGACCCCGATGAGAGCACGCGGCGCTTCAACACCCGGATCGAACAGGCCGTACAGGCCCTCGGCGATGAGTCACTCGATGACTTCTGGACGGCACGACAGCGTCACCGCCAACACCGATCCACCCCATTGACCGGACCTGAACTCGATGGCTGGCGACGGCACTGGGCGTTGCACGAGCACCGTCGACGCGGAGTCTCGGGCCAACGTCGCCGGCTGCGGCGCACCTGGCCCGATCTCAGCGGCGGCCGCGACTGAACGAGATCCGACGCCGACGCGCCGGTCGCTCCCACGCTGAATTGAGGTTCATGGCCCCGGTGCGGGTCACGGACACGGGATGACGAGTTCGAGACCCACCAGGAACGAGGAATACCCCG
>SKFX01000253.1 GCA_007117775.1 Ilumatobacteraceae bacterium | reverse complement strand
TGTCGTCAGGCCGTGTCGTCATGGCGCTGCGAATCGGCCAGACTGCGGGGGTGCAACGCAGCCTGTCGGGGATCTTGTTCATGGTGGCGGCCATCTGTCTGGGCCTCGCCGCCGGAGTCTGGTGGATGAAATTCAGTGTGCTGTCGCCGAATGACACCACCGGGGCGACCCATGCGATCCTCAGCGATGACGAGATCCGCGCCGAGGTGACCACCGTGGTCACCGCCGCCACGGCAGGCACCCTCGGCGCCGATCAGCGCGAACTCGCCGCTTTCGTCGAGGGGATCATCGCGAGTCGCGCCGGCGCCGCCGTGACTGGCGGCCTGATCCGTGACGCCCACGCCCGCTCGATCGGCATGGATCCCGACCCGGTGCGCATCAGCGGTGATCAGATGGCCCAGATCGTCCGCGATGAACGCGTCGCCGTCCTGGATCCCGTCACCCTGCCGGTTCCCGAGATCACCGTGCTGCGAATGCTGCGCAACTCGATCGGGTGGCTGACCCTCGGACTGCTCGGGATCGGAGCGATCTGCGTGCTGGCGGGCATCGTCGTGCGCCCCGAGCGCTTCGACATCGCCCGCGGACTCGCTGAATTGGCGATCGCCATCGGGACATCGCTGATCCTGTTCGGCTATCTCGTGCCGGTGTTCGTGCTCCCGGCGCTCAACGACACGACCTGGTCCACCGCGGTGGCACGACTGGCGTTGCGGACCCTGCCGTTGGTGCTGGTGACCTCGTTCGTCCTGATCGGCGCCGGAGGTCTGTGGTGGCTGGCGAACCGCGGCTCGGGGCCGCGCCGGCCGACGTGGAACACGTCGAGTCGCTCGAGCGCCTACCAGCCGATCCGCCGCTGGTCCTGACACGCAGCACCGACGAGTGACCCGAGGATGCTCAGGCGGTCAGTTCGTCGACGAACTCACCGAAGACCTCGGCATAGCGCATGGCATCGGCATCGCTGTGCATGACCGAGATCAACCACTGCTCGTCGAGGCCGGGCGGCAACAGCACCCCGCGATTGATCCCGTGGATCCACTGCGCGAACGCGAGATCGAAATCGGTGGCCTTGTAGTCGCGGTAGTTGCGGATCTGCTCGGGCGCCCAGGTGATACACCCCTTGGCGCCGAACTCCACCGTGTGGGCCGGCAGGCCGGCGGCATCGATGATCGCCTGACAGGCGGCCACCAGACGTTGGTTGCGACCGATGACCCGATCCATCGTCTCGGGGGTGCAGACCTCTGAGAGCACGGCGCGGGTCGCGGCCATGACCAACGGATTGCCGTTGTAGGTGCCGAGATGCAGCACCTCGCCGGTGGCGATGCGCTCCATGTACTGCGCCTCACCGCCGAAGGCGCCGACCGGCAATCCCCCTCCGATCGACTTGGCGAGGGTGATCAGGTCCGGTCGCACCCCGAGCACCTTGGTGGCTCCACCGAGGCCGGCGGTGAGACCCGTCTTGACCTCATCGAAGATCAACAGCGTTCCCGCCGCCCGGGTGATCTCGCGCACCGCCTCGAGGTATCCGGGCTGGGGCAGGCAGATGCCGATGTTCTCCATCACCGGCTCAACGATGAAGCAGGCCACATCACCACCCGCGAGCGCCCGCTCGAGCGCAGCGGCATCGTTATAGGGGATCACGGTCACCTCGGCGACCGCCGACGCGGTGATCCCGCCGGACTGCGGGACCGACAGCGGCGCATCGGCCGGACCGGCATCTGCGATGGCGGGCTTGTTGGAGATCATCACCTCATCGTGATGGCCGTGGTACCCGCCCTCGACCTTGACGATGCGATCCCGACCGGTCACACCGCGCGCCAGACGGATGGCGTCCATGGTGGCCTCGGTGCCCGAGTTGGTCGGCCGCCACATCGGGAAGTCGAACTGCGCGGCGAGCAATTCGCCGACCTCGGCGTTGAGCTCGCACGGGGTCACGTACAAGGTGCCGTGGTCGAGTTGTTCGCGCACCGCTCGCTCGACAGCTGGATGCATGTGGCCGGCGAAGAGCGCACCGAAGCCCATGTCGTAGTCGACGTACTCGTTGCCGTCGACATCGACCATCTTGGAGCCCGCCGAATGGCGCACCACGATCGGGTGCGGGTCATAGGCCTGGAAGCTCGAGGGAACGCCGGCGGGCATGACCGTGCGCGCCCGGGCGGTCGCCGCCTGGGATCCGGCGGTGCGTTCTGAGTAGACGGCCATCTCACGCTCGGTGATGGCCTTGGCGCGTGTGACGAGATCGGTGGGAATCGCGGTATCGGTCATGATGGTCCTCCGTTGCCCCAGTCTACCAATACCACCGATGGCGTGATCGCCCGAGCAGACGGACCCGCAACACTTGGGTGGCGATGGTTGCGATCGGCCGAGGCCATGGCAGACTGTGCGTCCCCATGGTGGGCGTAGCTCAGCCAGGTTAGAGCGTCAGGTTGTGGCCCTGAAGGTCGGGGGTTCAAGTCCCCTCGCTCACCCCATGGACCGGCAGTGCCGGAGGCCTCCGCGCCCCCGTACACTGCCGGTTCACACGCGCCTCTAGCTCAATGGCAGAGCAGTGGACTCTTAATCCATTGGTTCTGGGTTCGAATCCCAGGGGGCGCAC
>SKFX01000060.1 GCA_007117775.1 Ilumatobacteraceae bacterium | reverse complement strand
GTATCGATCCTGGCGGACTGTGCGATGGAGTACCGCGATCTGAGTCTCGGGACGGATCTGGTCGAGGTCCTCGAGCGCAACGGTGTCGGGTGCTCGCTGAGCGCTGGACGCTGTTGTGGCGCGGCGCTGTTGCAGTCGGGCGATGTGGCGGGGTTCGCCGCGCTCGCCGAGGCGAATGTGGCGGCGATGCGCGCCGACGGGTCGGCGCCGATCATCGTGACGCAACCGACGTGCGTGTCGACGATCCGACACGACTACCCGCGCTATGTCGACGGCCCCGATGTGGCGGCGGTGCTGGCACGGGTCGAGTCGGCGACGGACTTCTTGATGGGGCTGCACGACCGGGGTGCACTCGACACCGGGTTCGAAGCGAGCGCCACCACGGTCATCGAACACCGACCATGCCATGACCGTGTGCTGGCGACCAGGACCGGTGAACTACTGGGTCTCGTCTGCGATGAGGTGCGCACCGTGAAAGGCTGCACCGGGGCCAACGGTGGCTGGGGGTGCATGAACGCCCACGCCGATGAGTCGCGCGAGATGGTGTCGCAGGTAGCTGCATCGATCGTCGCGAACACAGGTGGCATGGCCGCGCGCGGCGCAGATGGGTCGCCGTTCGAGCATGATGATTTCCTGATCATCGGTGGGTGCCATCAGGCTGATATCGCTCTCGGCGAACACCTCCGAACCACGCCGATCCATCCGGTGCAAATGCTGGCGCGTGCCTATCGCTCCACCTCGGGCGGCGGCCAGCAGTAATCATCGATGAGCAGGGCTTTGCGCTGACGCACCGCCGTCGGTGCCGACCCGGCGGTCTGGTTCGGGGCGATTCGATTTGGGACTGGATCTTTTGGCGTCGCCGCTCTAATGTCTGGTCTTGTATCCGATCGGTTCTGGGGGAATGAGACGTGTCGATACACGAATTCGAATGGCGCATGCTGGGGGAGTGCCGGGGTCTTGATCCCGGCATCTTCTATCCCGACGACGATGACGAGGCCGATCTCGCAAAGGAGATCTGCGAGCGTTGTGGTGTCCGAGACTCCTGTCTCGAACATGCCTTGGCGCGTCGGGAGAAGGCCGGGGTGTGGGGCGGGCGCACCGAGCGCGAGCGTCGTCGGATCATCCGCCAGCGCCGCCGCAGCGCCTGAGGCCCGACCGGGGCCTAGCCTGAGGCGATGCCCTCGGTAGACGAACACGGTGGATGGCCTGAACTGATCGGCCGTCTGCTCGACCGCCATCACCTCACCTCGTCGGAGGCGCGTGCCGCCATGACGAGCATCCTCGACGGCGACGCCACACCGGCACAGCTGATCGGATTCGTGATCGCCCTGCGGGCCAAAGGTGAGAGCGCCGATGAACTCTCCGGCCTGCTCGATGCCGTCCTGGCAGCCGCAACACCGGTACCACTCGACAGCGATCTGCGCGATGCGGCGATCGATATCGTCGGCACCGGCGGGGATCGATCGCATTCGATCAACGTCTCGACGATGGCGGCCATCATCGCGGCCGGAGCGGGGGTGCCGGTCTGCAAACACGGGGCCCGGGCAGCATCATCCAAAAGCGGCACCGCCGATGTGCTCGAGGCGCTCGGTGTGGCCATCGAACTCTCCCCTGAGGGAGTCCGTGACTGCATCGTCGAAGCCGGTATGGGGTTCTGTCTTGCGGCACAGTTCCATCCGGCCTTCCGATTCGCGGCACCGGCGCGGCGCGAGGTCGGGGTGCCCACGGTGTTCAATCTGCTCGGCCCGATGGCCAATCCGGGTCGCGTCCGCCGTCAGGTGATCGGTGTGGCGGATCCGGGATTCGCCGAGCGGATGCTGCAGTCATTGCGGTCCCACGGATCGACGGCGGTCTGGGTGGTGCATGGGGGTGGCCTCGACGAGTTGTCGACGACCGGCCCGTCCACGGTGTTGGCGTTGCGCGATGAGCAGATCGACAGCTTCACGATCGATCCGGGCGACTACGGGATCGCTTCGGTCCCGCTATCGGAACTCGTGGGTGGATCGCCACAGGAGAATGCTGCGGTGATCCGAGTCGTCCTCGACGGGGCGTCAGGTCCACATCGCGATATCGCCGTTTTGAATGCCGCAGCCGGTCTTGTGGTGGGTGGTCGCTGTGCTGATCTCGCCGATGGGTTGTCACTGGCCGCTGAGAGCATCGACAGCGGCGCTGCCAGCGGGGTGCTCGATCGTCTGATCGAGGTCTCCAACGCCGTCAGTGCCCACTGACCCCGCCGCGGGGTCGATCGCGTCGGATGTCTCATCGCTGACCCGATCGAGGTTGGGCAGCCGATCCGACGTCACGACCGGGAACAGCCACCGTCCCGAGACCTCGAGGACCTCGAGACGCTCATGGTTGGCCTGGATGAAGCGCGCCAGGGTCAGTGCCTCATCGAATCCGTCGCGGCGCAGCGGCCGGTCCGGCTCGCTCGGCTCGGGCGGGTCCACTGGCAGCGATGTTGCCAGCTGCGCGTGGGACCGGGCGTCGATGAGTCGTGCCGCGTCGATCGTCCAGATGGTGCGGTGGTCGGTGATCTCGACCCGGCCTGCGGCGCGTAGCGCATCGGTGAGTTGACGGCGAGCGACTGCGGTGAGCAGCGCATCGGCCCGGTCGCGGACCTCAGCAGCCTCCTCGAAACGTTGCTGGGATGCGAGCCCGGCCATCCGTTCACTGAGCTGATCGATGAGGTGGGCGAGATCGCCGCCGAACGCGGCGGCGGTGATCTCGACATGGTGCCGGTATTGGGCCTCATCCACGAGACCAGCACACGGGCAGGCCGCCACGCCGAGCTGTGCAGCACTGCAGGCGATGGCATCGGAATCGGCGATATAGCTCCGGGACAGACGCACGCTGCAGCGACGCAGGCCCACGACGCTCTGCAGTGCCTCGATGGCCAGTGTTGCTTGGCGGCGGCTGCGGATCGGGCCGAGGTGGAGCGCATCGGCGCTGGGGTCTTTGACGATGGCCAGGCGTGGCCAAGCGCTCTGATGGTCCAAGCGGACATAGCAGTACTTGTTGGTGCGGGTGCCGACGCGGTTATAGCGGGGGAGGTGGCGGTTGATCAACCGTGTCTCGAGCACTTCGGCGGTGATGGCATCGGGGGTCTCGATCGAAGAGATCGAGGTCAACTCCCGCAACAGTGGGCCGATCTTGCGGCGGTCATCGGACCCGAAATATCCGCGGACCCGTTGGCGCAGATTGGTCGCCTTGCCCACATAGAGCACATCACCCCGGGCGTCATGGAACAGGTAGACCCCGGGGCGGCGAGGCAGGTCATCGGTCAGTTTCAGCTTGGCGGCCTGGGGATGACGGCCGATGCGTGCGAGCTCCATCAGGTCATCGCATCCGTGCACCCCGTGCGCGCTGGCACGTTCGATCAGCAGATGCAGCAGGTCGCCGGTGGCCAGGGCGTCGTCGAGGGCGCGGTGTGACGGGCGATGGGGAAAGCCGAACCGGTCGGCCAGTGTCTGGAGGCGACAGTTGGGGACCTCGCTGCGAAGCAGACGTCGGGCGAGCGCGACGGTGTCGATCGTCGGGCCAACGAGCCGGTCGCGCCCGGAGCGTTCGAGAGCGGCGTTGATGAACCCGAGATCGAACGAAGCGTTATGAGCGACGATGACCGAGTTGCCGATGAATTCGAGCAGTGGTGCGAGCACGGACTCGATACGCGGGGCTGTGGCCACGAGGGCATCGCTCAGGCCGGTCAGGACGGTGATCTGGGGCGGGATGGCGCGACCGGGATTCACGAGGGTCTGGAAGGTGCCGGTGCATTCCCCGCCGCGCAATCGCACGGCGCCGATCTCGGTGATCATGTCCTCGTGTCGGTTGGTCCCGGTGGTCTCGAGGTCGATCACGCAGAAGTCGGTGTCGATCAGGGGCGTTCCCAATTCATCGATCGTGCGTTGGTGGGCGAGCACGGCCATCCCGCATGTCTAGCCGAACAGGCGTTCTCGATCAAGAACGTCTGTTCGGCTTATCGATCACCCGGTACCCTGAGCGCATGGCTTCGCCCGTCCCGCCTCATCGTGATCTGCGCGGGGTGCTGGCGTGGATCCTCGAACTGGTCCGATCGGGTGCGGTGGATGCGTCGTTGGAGGTGCCTGCCACGCTGCGACGCCAGGCGGCCAAAGGTGATCTCCCGACGGCTGCACTCGGACCACTTCGGCGCAGTATCGAATCCGATGACGCGCTGCGCAGTGGTCTCGCCGACCATCTCGAGCGTGGCGATGCTTCGGCGAACGACGTCGACCGGATCGGCCGGCTCTGGCTGATGCGTCCGCCGGGTTGGGATGACCAGATCGACGATCTCGCCTCGATCGGGCAGTTGCGATCCGAACTCGACGCCGTGCGAGGCGAACTGCATCGCTCCGAGCGGCGTCGTGCCGCGGCCGAGGAGCGTGCTGAGCGCGAGAAGACCGAACGTCGCCACGTCGAGTCGACAGCGCGTTCCAAACGGGCGTCATCGCGCGATACCGAACGGGATCTCACCCGGGTCCGCCAGACCGTCGAGGAGCTGACCGGCGAGGTCTCGAAGCTCAAGATGGAACTGCGTCATGCGACCGATCGCCTCCGTGCCTCAGAGGCGCGCGTCGTTGCCGAGCGCGAATATGGCGATGAGCTCCGAGCCGAGATCCAGCGCCTGCAGTCGATGCGCGATGACCTCGTGGCGGACCGGGCCACCTCGCTCATCGAGCGTTCCGATCTCACCGAGGCTGTCGCGGTGGCCGAGGAGTTGGCGAGACGTCTGCGCCTCGTGGTCGATCCGGTGCCCACCGCCGATGAAGCGATACCCGTCGAGCGCTCGGCGCGGCGGCGAGCACTGGCGCTACCCGGTGGTGTCGTGTCCGATTCCGTGGCCGGGGTGACCCATCTGCTGCGTTCGGGGGCGGTCGTGTTGGTCGACGGCTACAACGTTTCGATGACGGCGTGGCCCGATCAGCGCATCGACCGACAGCGCGAGCGTCTGATCGGGCTGCTCGAGGCCGCAGCGCGTCGATTCGGTGCCGATATCGCCGTGGTCTTTGACGGCGCTGATGTGGTCGGCGCGGCACGTCGCGGCCCTCGTCTGATCCGGGTCGTGTTCTCGCCAGAGGGTGTCACCGCAGATGACGTCATCCGCGATGAGGTCCGTGCACTGGAGGTTCATCGTCCGGTGGTGGTCATCACCAATGATGCTGCCGTGGTCCGCTCGACGCGATCGATGGGTGCCAACACTGTCAGCAGTGACCGTTTCTTGGAGACGATCCGCTGACGTTGCGTTGGTGTTGTGATGGGGTGTGTGGTGCCGGTCTCATCTGCTGTGAATGTGGTGCTTCCCGGTTGAGAACGGTGGATTGCATGTCGACATGCACCGTCGATGTCACACCCATTGGTCAGGATCCACCCCATGGGATCCGTCATTTCGATCACTAACGCCGAACGGTTCGTCGCCGACGAGACTCCGGCCGCTCACCGGTTGCACCCATCGTCGCGTCGCGCCGCCAACAGTGAACCGGTACCCGTACCGACCGCGCCCTGTGTGACCTCGACGCCGTTGGTGCTCGAGATCTCCTGTGAGGCATGTCCCCAACTGGAATCGTCTCATTGTCAGGACTGCGTGGTCAGCCATCTTCTGGCGTCTCCGTCGGTGCGCCAGCCGGCCGCCGAGATTCAGGCCGATATGCCTGGGGTGTCGGCCGGGGAGGCCCGGCCGCTGGCAGTGGTGCGCTGCGTCCGTTGGTGAGCACGATGTTGCGTCGATGTGCCTCGCCGGTCGTTGTGGGCGCCAGCAGGCCCTGAGTAGTCCCTGAGCAGACCCGGGGTGTGCGGCGATTCTCGGCCTACGCTCAGGGTGTGTCCGGTGCCGTGCCGCCATTCGAGCATCTGCGAGCCCTCGGCGAGCGTTCCCAGATCCATCATCTCGGGGTGGCCCCCGCTTCGGTGATGGAGCGGGCTCGCGCTGCACTCTTCGAGCGGCGTAACGCCGGCCTGCACGCCGATATGCAATTCACCTATCGCAATCCCGAGCGCTCCACCGATCCCAGTCGGGCGGTGCCCGATGCCCGGTCGGTCATCGTCGGGGCGCGTTCATATCTCATCGATGACGACGCCGGGCCGGGCCTGACGGCGACCGGCGCTCCGGCTCAGGGTCGGGTGGCGCGCTATTCCTGGGTCGATCACTATCAGCCGTTGCGCGACGGGCTCGAGGAGATCGCCGACGCGCTGCGCGCCAGTGGTCATACGGCGCGGGTCTTCGCCGATGACAACGCGATCGTCGATCGCGAGATCGCGTATCGCGCCGGTCTCGGTTGGTTCGGCAAGAACGCCAATCTGTTGATCTCCGGAGCCGGCAGTTTCTTCGTGTTGGGATGCGTGGTCACCACCGCCGACTATCTCGAACACTCAGCCGAGCCGGTCTCTGACGGTTGTGGACCATGTCGCCGCTGCCTCGACGGCTGCCCGACGAGCGCGATCATTGCGCCGGGAGTGGTCGACGCCAATCGCTGTCTCGCCTGGCTGCTCCAGCGCGCCGGAACCTTCCCGGTCGAGTACCGCGCCGCGCTCGGGGATCGCATCTATGGATGCGATGACTGCCAGGAGGTCTGTCCTCCGACGTTACGCCTCGGTGCGCGCCATGGACTCGCCGCACCATCGAGACCTGAGACCGACCCGGGCGTCACGGCGGCTCCGATCACCCGCGGCGTGCAGGACCGCGTCGATGTGCTGGCGATGTTGGAGGCCGATGATGATGAACTCTTGGAGAGCTTCGGCCGCTGGTACATCGCCGAGCGAGATCCGCGATGGCTGCGCCGCAACGCGTTGATCGTGCTCGGCAATACCGCACCGGCGGCCCCGCAGACACCCGATCGGGTCCGACGGTGCATCGAGCGCTATCGCACGGGCGATGATGAGGTGCTCGCCGAACATGCGGTCTGGGCCGGCGAGCGCCTCGGCCTGTCCGATGCGGTCTCCAACGGTGCTGCGGGGGTGCGCTGAACCATGCGGCATCTATTGGTCACCAATGACTTCCCACCCAAGATCGGGGGGATCCAGTCCCTGCTCTGGGAGTGGTGGCGTCGCCTGCCACCGGAATCATTCGCGGTGTACACCACCCCGTACCGAGATGCCGACCGTTTCGATGCCGAGCAGGACTTCGAGATCATCCGCTCACGGGAACCAGCGCTATTGCCGCATCCCGGTATGCCCCGGCGGATCAACCGTCTGGCCGCCGAGTTGGGGGTGGATCTCGTGGTGCTCGACCCGGCGCTGCCGATCGGTCTGATCGGGCCGTCGTTGGATCTGCCCTATGACGTGGTGCTCCACGGAGCCGAGGTCACCGTGCCGGCCCGTCTGCCCGGTTCGCGCCGGGTGCTCGGCCATGTGTTGCGCAATGCCCGCCATATCGTCGCCGCCGGCGGATACCCGGCGCGTGAAGCCGAACTCGCCGCAGGTCGCGAACTGCCGATCACGATCGTGCCCCCGGGCGTCGATATCGAGCGGTTCGTGCCCATCGATGCTGAGCAGCGGGCCGCCACCCGGGCCAGCTTCGGCATCTCCGATGATGCCGAGTTGATCGTGTCGATGTCGCGCCTGGTGCCGCGCAAGGGGTTCGACACCGCCATCCGTGCCGTGGCCCGCCTGGCACCGAGCCGGCCGAATCTGGTCCTCGCGATCGCCGGTGGGGGCCGCGATGACCGTCGTCTGCGGCGCCTCGCCGCCGAACTCGGTGCGCCGGTGCGATTCTTGGGCCGCGTTCCCCAAGAACAGCTGCCAGCGCTGATCGGATCAGCGGACCTGTTCGCGATGCTGTGCAGGAATCGATGGGGCGGCCTCGAACAGGAGGGGTTCGGGATCGTCTTCGTCGAGGCGGCCGCCTGCGGAGTCCCACAGGTTGCCGGTGACTCGGGCGGCTCAGCTGAGGCGGTGGCCGATGATGTCACCGGGGTCGTGCTCGATGATCCGAGTGATGACCGCAGCGCCGCAGAGGCCTTCGCTGCGCTGCTCGACGATGAGGCCCGACGCACAGCGATGTCGGTGGCATCGCGTCGACGGGCCGTTGAGCAGTTCTCCTATGAGGTGCTCGCAGCGCGGCTCGCAGCGGCCCTCGGGGTCTCATCGTGACCGTGCGCGACCTGCCGGTCACCTCCAATGCTGTCGGGACGGTGATCTTCGCACTGACAGCGATCTACGCCGCCGCGGTGTTCGACACCCCCGCACAGTGGACCGGGTCGATCACGGCATTGGCGCTGTTCACGATCGGAGTGTTCGCGTTCTTGTGGTCGTTCTGGAATGCGTTGCAGCGCAGCCGGACCGAGTCGATCGCAGTGACACAGCTGTATCTGCTCTCGGGCCCTGCGGTTCCCGGTCGGATCCGCTGGACGATGAACACCCTGTTGGTGGCCCAGGTGTTGATCGCATTGGTGACGACACTGATCCGGCCCAACAGTCCCGACGGTTCGCCCGGATCGTCACTGGCGGTCGGCTTTCTGGTGCCGATGTTCGGCTTCGGGATGAACGGACTCTGGGCTGCCTCTCACGGACGCTTCGAACCGCGTGTCGATCCCGGTGCGGATCCGGCCTCGTCATCGATCGACCGCGATGGCGCGGTTGTGGGCGGCCAGTCGGCGCCCGGTGGCGCCACGGTGGAACCTGCGATCGTGGGTGCCGATACCGATGACTCCAGTTTGGGGGGTCGGATCGGGCAGAATGCTCCTATGGCTGAGACCGCATCTGAGTTCACGACCATCGATGCCTCGCTCGAGGCGATCTGGGCAGTGGTCGTCGATGTCGAGCGTTACCCCGAATGGGCTCATGATGTGAAACAGGCCACCATCATCGAGACCGATCCCGACGGCCGTCCACTGCTCGTCGAATTCGTCGCCGCAGCGCTCGGCCGTTCCACGCATTACTCGCTGCGCTACGACTACTCGGCGGCACCCGACGCGGTGTCGTGGACGATGGATAAGGGTGATATCCAGCGCGAGATCGCCGGTGGGTACCGATTCAGCGTGAATCCATCCGGCGGCACCGACGTGCAGTACGACGTCAACATCGAACTCGTCATGCCGTTGCCCGGGTTCGTGAAGCGTCGTGCCGAGGTGCGGATCCTCAATACGCTGAAAGAACTCAAGGCACGCGTCGAGGGTCAGTGACTGCGACAACCGAGAGCTTCGGCATCGATCTCGGGGGCACCAAATGCCTCGGGGTCGTCCTCGATGGAGACGGTGCCGTGCTCCATGAGGTCAGACGCTCGACACCGTTCGGCTTCGAGGCCCTCTTGGAGACCATGGCCAAGACCGCTCACGAACTCGGGGTGAGCGACCGACTCGGTGTCGGCGCGGCGGGTCTTGTCACCGCCGCCGGGGTCCTGCGCGCGGCACCGAATCTGCCGGGCACATTCGAGTTCGATATCCAACGCGATCTCAGCGACGCCCTCGGCCTCGAGGTGATCGTCGACAATGACGCGACCTGCGCAGCGCTCGCCGAATGGCGATTCGGTGCCGGACGGGGAACAGACAACATGGTGATCGTGACCCTCGGCACCGGGATCGGCGGCGGCCTCGTCGCCGGGGGAGCACTCCAGCGCGGTGCCCACGGCTTCACCGGCGAATACGGCCATATGGTCGTCGACCCGAACGGCCCACCGTGTGTCTGCGGCCGACACGGCTGCTGGGAGCGGTATGCATCGGGTGCCGGATTGGCACGCCTCGCGCGCGAGGCGGCCGAGGCTGGTCACCTCGATGCGGTGCGCGATCTCGTCGGTGGCGATCTCGAGGCGATCACCGGTGATCATGTCCGCGAGGCCGCCTCGGCCCGCGATGACGACGCCCTCGCGCTGGTGGACGAATTCTGTCGGTGGGTCGCGCTCGGCCTGGTGAACCTCACCAACCTGCTCGATCCGGAGCTGATCGT